>JBEVTH010000214.1:0-4487 GCA_041156085.1 Candidatus Nitrososphaera maunauluensis | reverse complement strand
TGAGAATATGTTTGTATAAAAGATATAACTGAATTTTTATTATACACTATATGCATAGAAATAAGAAAATACTGTCAATCCAAAATATTGATTTTGAAACTCTCGGAACATTTGAAGAGTTATTTGAGTCGGATGGTTATCAGGTCGAAAATATCAAGGCTCAGTCTGAATCAATTCCCCTACGCGGAGAAGACTATGAGGCAATTGTTATCTTGGGCGGTCCAATGTCAGTCTATGACAAACCGACATACATTGAAAAAGAACAATATCTAGTCAGAGATGCAATAAAAACTAAGGTTCCTGTTCTTGGAATTTGTTTAGGGTCCCAGATTATAGCTCAGGCTACTGGAGGGAAAGTATACAAAGGTCGGAAAAAGGAAATTGGATGGTACAACGTTACTCTTAATCACAACGTCCCATATGATCTGTTCAAAGGGTTCAAAGGTAAAACTATGCAAGTTTTTCAGTGGCATGGAGATACTTATGATCTTCCATCATCGGCTACTATTTTGGCATTCTCGGAATTCTATCCACAAGCTTTTAAAGTTGGAACAGCCATAGGCATACAATTCCATCTCGAAGTAAATTACAAAACAATCGAAATGTGGATACAAGAATACGGAGACGAGATACACAAAGAGAATATAAATCCTGAGCGTATTCTTTCAAATAGAAAGAGAGATTTTGACGATCTGTATAATAGGTGCAAAATGGTTTATTCAAACTTTTCTAAAATGATAAATCCTAATTAGACTTAATCTAGCGCCCATTTGGAATGGTTCGTTTTATTTTTCAAATAGAGCTGTTTCAGTTCTGCGGTCCAAGTGTCTTTCTTGATATATAATTTCTTTGATTTTCTGTGTTTGCATTCTGAGAGCGCAAATGAACATAGAATAGGAAAGTAAACAGATGAATCGCCGTAAACAATTACATTCCCTTTATGAGATGACTTAATCTTACCCCAGCTCTTACCTTCCTGCAACGTTGCGCCAGAAAGCCCCCCTGTATCAGGTCTAGCATCGGTCAACTGTATAATATAGTCATGTCCACCTTCCTTTATCTTCAGTATCTGATATAAGGCTGGACCTGTTTGCTGAAAAAAGTTCTTTGGAACACCACCTCCTAATTCAAGTCCGCCCGATGTGTGGCTTTTCCATAGAATTGCAGCCGACTCAGCTATATCTAAAATCGCATTTGGAGAAACGTTCTTCTGTTTGAAGAATAGCGGAAGCATATTAAGACCGATTGAAGAGTCGCCTATTGCTGGTATGTAAACTGGAACGTTATATCTATATGCTGCCACTAGAAACGATTTTTCAGGGTTGTTTGAGTTTTTGCATGCTGCTTTACCTAATGCATATGAAATATCTGCAGTAGACGTAACTTCAGGTAAAGCCTGTTTTCGATTTTTCATAAGTTGGCTCTGAACAATGACATCTTGGGCTTGTAACGTCCCTACCTCTTTTATGTAAGTATCATATATCCTGACTATTTGTTTTGAATACAGGATATCATCATCGACGTTAAAGTGACCCTGACGCACAGGTAAATCATATGCAAAATGCAAATCATGGTAGACATTCGCTCCTGTTGCAACAATCCAGTCGATAAATCCGTTTTCTATCATAGTTGCGATAGCCTTTCCTATACCAATTGGAGTCATTGCCCCTGCAAGAGTCAAACATATTGTGGAGTTCATATCAATCATGAGCTTCATTATTTCTGCTGCTTCAGAAAGACGACGGGCATTATATCCCGTTCTTCCAAAATAACCAATTAGTTGCGAAATTGTCATATCAGCTAAAATATTTGGTGGATCAATTTTCTTACCACTGAAAGAGTGTCTACTCTCCATCCTGATAGTAAAATTTGCCTAGCCTTAAAATTCTATCTTGCTGCCATCCGAACAAGACGACGATATACTACTATCAGAAAAAATACCAACCTAACACAAGTAATTTACTTCTTGAAACGTTGATCCCCTGCATATCTTTCGACCAAACTTTTTTTTAAGAAGGTGTTTTATATTACGATGATAACCTGCATACATGTCTATCAAACATAGAAGAGGCAAATATAAACACGGCCTCGTAAAAAACATAGTGAAGGATTATTCCATAAAATCAGATACTATAACATCGATCTTTCATAACATGGCAACGTCAGGTGGCTTTGAATCAAGAAACCTTTCAAATAGTTTAGATATATTGCAGGGTATGCAAGACGATGCACAATGTACAAAGTTCCTATCCTTTGTTGGAGCCTTGATATCTACTGGTGTTCGAGGAATCATCCGTGATATGATGAAAACCAAAATGTTTGATTGCATCATTACTACATGTGGAGCTCTCGATCATGATATTGCCAGAACTTACGATGATTACTATGCAGGCGAATTCAGAATGAACGATTATTCTCTATTCAAGGAAAAAATCCATCGTCTAGGGAATGTGTTGATCCCCATTAATAATTATGGACCAGTGATCGAAAAAAAAGTGCAGGAATGTCTAAAGGACTTATACTACAGACAAGGGAAGCGCGGAATTTCAACACACGAAATCGTTGATTATATTGGCAGCACTCTTGATGAATCATCATTTTTGTATTGGGCTCATAAAAACCAAATTCCAATTATAGTTCCAGGTATAGTAGATGGTGCAGTTGGAAGTCAGATTTGGTTTTTTTACCAGCAGCACAAAGATTTCAAAATTGACATACTAAGGGATGAAACTAGGTTATCTGATCTCGTTTATGATTCAAAGAAATCTGGCGCATTCATGGTTGGCGGCGGCATCTCAAAGCATCATACACTCTGGTGGAACCAATTTAGAGGCGGCTTGGATTATGCGGTATATATCACAACTGCATCAGAATGGGATGGAAGCTTAAGTGGTGCTCCTGTCGAAGAAGCAATTTCGTGGAGTAAAGTTACGACTAAAGCTCGACATGCAACAATTCACGGCGAGGCAACCATATTGTTGCCGTTTCTTTATGCTGCGCTCATAGAAGATAGACGCTGAATATATGCTCAATATTTCCTAGTGTCACCTTCTAGCAATCCTAAACCGGTATGAACTCCATCAATGTGTTTTGACAGTTCTGCACTATCTCTAAATTTGGATTGGCAGTACGGACAGGATATTTCGCTGTCACGATTTTCGTCTGTCATGAGTACTCACTGTATATGCACTCAATTTATTGGTAACTATTATCGTTATTATAGTAGTAGGTAATTTCTGATGTTCGCGAGCCACAGCCATATAATACTAAGCGATCCAACAATACCGATGTTAGCAACAAAACTTCATGTTGAAGGAGTGACACGATCATCCAAGCTCCTTAACGTGCTGCATGAGTAAAAGGTCTAGCCAAATTGAACCGGACTCCTAACTAGTTGTCCTAAACAAGGGTAGCCACACAACTCGATCTGAGAAGATATTTTGAAGGAATGGTCTATTCTAGATTTCTAATAACTCCAACAAAAAATGCAGGTAGTTGCATGATGAAGCACTATTCTCCACCTAACTCATAATCAATGCTAGCTGATTTTCCTTCATAAAGGGTAACATGGATCTCATCTTTCAAAGCCTGGGCTCTCTGAACTATTTCTTTTAGAGTATCACCAGTTACACGAAATTTATACTTCTTTATGATTTGCGTTGTGTTATCCTTAATAATGAATACAGCTGCTGTTTCGTAGATCATTTGCTTGTGTTATGTCTTCTTATCTTGGATTTTAATATTTGGAGGAATGAGTGGCATCCTAATGCAAGTTAAATAAGGGAGATCATTACAACTAAGATCAGACGATTATCAAAAGTGTTTATAATGTATCCTAGCATCCATGATAATCATAGCTGCGAGTTTCTCGAATCCATTATTCTTGACTCTAAGTATGAAATAATAATAAAATCTAAGAATTGCTTGTCCAGATCCAAATTTCATTTTCTGCTCTAAATGCGATTGTTAAATCTGAATCCCAATCCTGGGTCTGACCTGCACGATTCGATCAATTCTTAGAAGTTGAAATCCTAGAGATCAAACAAATTGTACGTTCTCCTGCCAGAGTCGGACGAATGTATGGTTTGAACTTATTGACCGAATATGGGTTTGTCCATGACCTGACTTTGAAATGCGTGCAAGCTATACCGTCAAATTCTGGATTAGTAAGAAAATGGAACTAGACAAGGCTCTATCTACTTCTGATCTTCGATTACAATTAAAGTTAGTGTAGATTTTATTTTATCAATCCTTCTTATATGCCACGTAATAGCTTCTTTCAACTTATCTATAGTATCTGCACTAATCTTTGCAATTAGATCATAAGAACCATACGCCTGATATACCTCTAGTGATTCTGGCAACTCGTTTAGTTGCTTAATTATCTCTTCCTCAGAACCATATTCACAATTAATTAGCACATAGGCAGCTGCCATACACATGTACTACGTAACGAAAGTAATTAAATGCTGATGATATATTCCATT
>JBEVTH010000213.1:0-4497 GCA_041156085.1 Candidatus Nitrososphaera maunauluensis | reverse complement strand
TAGATATTAAACCTTAAGAAGCAGAGACATTGTATTTAGAATTCTTGAGGTTAAGCGGTCTTGATAAGCTGGTTATGATGTATAAGGAGTCAGGGTTAGACGTTCAGCTACTACTGAATTTTTTTAGAATAATCAAACGGAGAGGAATGAATGATCAAGATATAATGAACGTAATGGAATTTGCTAAGGAAATACCATATTTGAAAGATAAGTATGAACAACTCGTTAAAGATGTGGATGACATTGATTATAAAAAATGCAAACTCATTGAAGAATTATCTTTTTTGCAAAACGAAACGAGTTGTAGATAGAAATGAAAACTTTAGAAAGGTCGATTTATATTATTGCTGATTGGTATGTGGTGTGATTAAAATTACCTATAATAATAGATACCGTGATGCTATAAAAATATGGATACCTTTAAGCGCAGCTGGTGCATTAATCTCTTTTATAATCGCTTTTGTAATGCATGTTCCATTAAGACAAATGATATTCACTATGATTTTTACAGCAGCATTAATTTTCAGTGGATACACCTTCAGATCCTTTGGTCGAGACAAAGGCAACTATAAAAGATAAGATCGATGAAATTTTCCTAGTGAAACCAAATTCCATTGTTTAGATTAGAAATGAAGTTTGATAGTTTAGTTCAATGTGAATACTTTGAACAGCATACTCATCTCTTGTGAATCACTTGATATGATAAAGGTAATGTGATTTGCAGATTGTAGAAGGTGTGAATAGTCGATATATTAGAATCATATTAGAATTATTACACAAAGTGGAAAAGTGGCCTTGGTTCATTGTAAATATATAAATACGTACTTGCCTTATTGAATAGCCATTTCACTCTGGTTTAAGGACCGAAATGATTGGGTTCCTTTCATATTTGATAGATATAATGATTGCACTTGTAATTTGGGTAACTTCCTTTTACGAATATGCCCGTGCGATAGCCTTACTGTTATTATTAATCACCTGTGGATTGGCAAGGTAAATTACGCTTTTTCCATTCAAGATATTTAGTAAGTTTCTAGCTGATACTTCAGCCATTTTTGTTCGAGTCAATAATGTAGCGCTGCCTATATGAGGCAACAACACAACGTTCGTCAACTTCAGTAATGGATTATTTGGTGAGGGTGGTTCCTTTTCAAAGACATCAAGTCCTGCGCCTGCAATCCATCTTTGCTTGATTGCTTTAATCAGATCTGCTTCATTAATTATTTGACCTCGTGCCGTATTAATTATGTATGAACTTTTTTTCATTTGTCTAAGATTTGATTTATTAATCAAATGATAACTTTCATTATTCAAAGAACAATGGAGAGAAAGAAAATCGCTTTTTTCTACTAACGCGTTCATGCTGACATGTTTAACCCCAACTTGTTCTTCCATCTGAAGATTTCGAGTATGTCTATTATGATAAATGATTTTCATATCAAACCCTTTTGCTCTACGTGCTACAGCTGATCCGATTCTACCTAACCCAACTATTCCAATTGCCTTGCCATGAACTTCCGAACCCAACAGAAGATATGGATCCCATCCATATTTCCATCTTTTACTCGTAACAAGCTCTTGTCCTTGGATAATCCTTCTAGATGTTGCAAGGATTAATGCAAATGTAAGATCAGCTGTTGCTTCTGTAAGGATATCACCTGTACAAGTAACATAAATTCCTCTCTTGGTTGCCTCTTTAATATCTATATGATCTACTCCTGTACTATAAGAGCTAATAACTTTGAGATTAGATCCTGCTGCATCCATAACTTTTGAATCTATCTTGTCTGATAATGTGCATAGAATCGCGTCCTTGTCACGCACTGCCTTCAAAAGCTCAGTTCTATTAGCTGGAGTCCTTCCTCTTTGATTTGCGACAGTAACGCTGCATTCATTCGACACCATAGATATCGCTGGGTCTAGTATTACTCTGGTAATATACACACTCCATTTTTTTTGTTTCATTACTCTATTTCACAGGCTTAATTGTATTATTAGGAACTGCATTTCAGATGTTTTTATACTGTTATGTGTTTTGCTATTTGCCATCTGGTCTTTTCAACATGTTTTGTAAGAAGCATGTATATAGGTTGATTTAATGATGAATACGGAGAGTTAATTTATTTAATCGGAGTACTGCATTAAATCTTTAGATGTCCATTATCTACGTTGTCGTATGCACTAGGACAAATGTTAAGCAGAAACCTGTTATTTATTAGGCCTTTGTATTCTGAAACAATCTGTAGATCTTTCTGACCTTCTAAAAGCTGCTTTATGCTTTTGTATAAATTATCTAAATCTGTATTTAGTCCTCTATAATGCTGAACTTTGATCACTAAGGAAGATAATCGTAGATATATTTGAGTTAGTGGAAGAATACTCAGAACCTTAAAATGGGAACAGTTTCAGGTTCTGCTAATAATTTCATAATGGTTAGTCCATCTTGTGAGGATAGCACTTATTAGCAGAATTCAATCTGAATATACAGGAAGTATTATTGGTGTCAACTACAAAATCATACAACTTCCCACAGATAGAGTTATGAATAATCTACTTCGTCGAGATTCATCATATAATATGAATCGTTGCATTAAATTTCTTTTGAATAGTCAATCAATTAACATAGTGTATTCTAGAATGAGTTTGCTGGCTTTCTCTTCCGAGTGGTAGAGGATCAACTATAAATAAAACATCCCTACCCTGTGTTTATGGAAGAGCACCCTTCTAGTGTTCCAAACAATATCCTTTCACTCCTGTCCTCGCCTGTAGGATTTGTTCTTAATACTGATATAATTATGGTTGAAGGTGATAAGTCTGCCGAGGAGGCATCTAAGTTAATGAAAGACAGAAACGCTCGATGTGTTCTAGTTTCCCACAAGGGAGAGGTCGTAGGTATAGTTAGCAAGACGGATGTACTTTTTAAGGTACTCTCACAGGATAGAAATCCGGCCAAAGTCAAACTTCGAGAAATTATGACAAGTCCGGTACTCGCCATGGATCCTAATACCACTATAAAGGAAGCACTTTCTATGATGGACAAGCACCTTGTAAGGCAGGTTATGATTCATGCCTATTCTGCTGTTCTTGGAATGGTTACAAGGGAAGGCATTTATCAAAAGTTGGAGACAATATCACTTTCTTCAGAGGATACAGCGTTACAAGGAACGCCTGTTTGTCTTATCGATACGAAGTCTATTGCGTATGTGAAGGATGCTAGTTTGGCCAACTTGAGATGTCCCTATTGTGAGTCTCCGTTCGATACTAAGGAAGGCCTCTCCAAACATATAGATAGACTTCATGGAGGTGCGGGTGTACTTGAAGGAGATGTGAGACGTATGTTTGAATAGATGTTTAATACCCTAGGCAGGAAGTGACGAATTATTTAATAGTGGCTTGATGATATCATATCTTTACGTCATAATCGACAAACGAATTTTTGAAAGACTCTTCTCTACATCAGCTGATAATAATGACACAAAAATAGTAATTAATTATATGAATGCCATCTGAAGTTAATCCATCACTCAGTTACTAGAAAGCACCATTAATGTTCTTTCTATGCTATCAAAGTTTACGAGGAATAAACCATTTAAGAAAATGCAGCGAAAAGATGTTGTAACATTTCTAGATAGTTTTAGAAAGTCTGAAAGCATTGACCCTATGCATAGCTGGATAGGGACTTGTAACATATTTCGAATCCATATAATCGGATTTAAGTGGTTATATCAGCCAATTAAGAAGGACTAATCCTAAAATAGTGGAAAATATTCCAAAGGTCAAAAGAAAAGAAGAGTCGATATATGGCCCAAGCGATTTATGGACCGCACAAGACGAGCATACTATAATTCATCAGTTTATTATCTAAATTATTGGTAGGGTCATGACTAATATCATAACTTTCAAGGAAAGATTACAGTTGGTCTTAAATTGCTAGACTTTTGGCTCTAAAAGTACTACCACTTTGCCAGTAAACGTCGCTCTAATATTTATTAGTTGCAATCCTATTTTGTCTAGTTCGTTTATTAAATGTTGATTGATTAGACTTGTTTTTAGTTTAATTCGTCCTTCGGTTTCATCGTTTGACTCTAAACCCTTTACGTCTATACCTGTCATTTCAATTTTTTTACGCCATGTATCAGCTATTCCTTGCTGTGGCTTTTCACTCATGCTACCACTACAATTGCTCTACTATCAGATAAATAATATGTTTTAAAATCCTATAGCAGTGGATTATTAAATGAGTCAAGGCCATTATTAAATGAATTAACAGTTATTATTAGTACAAAAGCAAACAATGTTATCGAACACACAAAAGCAAAATTAAATGCCAAAAGTTTCAGAGGAACTGCCTGAAATTATTATTAAACGAATTAAGTTGAATGAAAGATTAGAACAAGAAGTTAATTCGATTGCAATTGAGAATGAACCATATTATTACTACAAATTTCTAATGAGTCCAAAAATTATTCCAAACAAAGACTGTGTAAAAGTCAAAGG
>JBEVTH010000212.1:0-4531 GCA_041156085.1 Candidatus Nitrososphaera maunauluensis | reverse complement strand
GGTATATACTATGAATGGTAATTTGAATAGAAAATAAATATATTCTATTTTTTTAGTCGCTCAAGTTTTCATTTGGGTTAAACAAAACCTAAAAGCTTTTCATCAGATCCTTCCCAGGTTTTATTTTCCTTGACATAGCTTACCAATATAGCAGCGTTTACCGCGCCTTTTGATGTTTATGAAGCCTTTACTGTAATGCGAATTAGATCTTGCGAAGATAATTCAATCAAGTGTAGTTGTCGGAGAGAAAAATATTAGTGGCTTGAGGAGAAAATAAAATATGAATAAACATTTACGGTACTGATATTTATATAACAGCAAATATTATGGGACGAAATTACTACTCTGTGCCGATCAGCCCTAATAGATCGAACCCTTCTGTAGAGTCTTTTGCTTTCAACTCAGCTATCGAGATTAAGTGACTATCAGGATCTATAATGATAGTATGTTTACCAAAGGGTTCTTCCTTGGGCTTTTTGAAAAATTTCACTTTCTTTTTTTTCAATTGTTTAACAGAATTGTCGAGATCATTGACCATAAAACCTATCAGCATATTTGGTCCAGATCTTAATTTATCTTTCTTCTTAGCTGGATGCAGAGCCAAAACTGTACCACTGCTGAAGAATTCGGTCCAATCATCTGACTCACTCTTAATAGGCAGACCAAGAGTATCCTTGTAAAATCGAATAGATTTTTTCATGTTAGTTACGAGAAGAATTACTGCCCCTACTCTTCTAAATGACACACACATATGACACCATTCGAATTTTATTGTTTCCAAATTTAAGAACTTATCGATTGTAAAGACGTAAATCAAGCATAATTTAATATCTATGTTAAATTATGTCCAATGCAAATATCAGAGACTATAAGCCAATTATGGATATTAATAAATCACTATTAGTCTGTCAAGGGATGTATGTTAGTATATAACCTAATTTTTAGTTCCTTGGAGATGCTACTGGATAGTTTTTATTATATATCACAGTTAAAATATTGGAATTGCCAACTAAGAAGCTTTTCTTCGTTTATGTGGCAAAGAATGAAGAATGGCAACAACGACAGAAAGAGGACTGGAATTATGTTTATTCTATGTCTAGGTTTTATCATTGGTGGATTAAACATTATTTTCATATGGATTTTACTGTCGAGGCCGATATATTACCTGTTATCCCTGGAAAATTGTTTGATAGAATGTCAGTAAATTATCTTGTGAGAGATCATAATCAAAGAGGAAAAACAATTTACCATTTTTATTTAGCATATTTTAGTCCATTCTGGACAGATTGTCAAACAGAAGGATATTCGTCAGAAAACTTTGGTATGATTTATTGGAAAAGACCTGACACCATAAGTTCTGATACACAATCTGCCAAATTCTTTGCTGACACAAATTGCGCAAAGGTTTCGCATGTATTATCACATGAGCTTATAAGGTTAAAAGGAAAAAAGAGAAAAGAATATTTCGATACGATCCATGACCTATGGAACCGTCATGTCAACAATAGTCTGTCTTACAATTACTATAACGAACGTTTTATTAGAGTATCACAAGACAGTCCTTACCGTTTTGCAACTATGGACATTAGCCAACTTTAACCGTCATAATAAAGAACAAATTGAACCATAGGATAACTTAAGTAGATACTTGAGGTTACAGACAATAATAAAGTCAGGAGCTGTCTTCTCAACTGTTGGAGTCGCGTTACTAATATCTTTTATAGTAGTTTTGCTTGTATTCCCTGTTATAAAGGAATGCCAAAATTCTAACAAAAAATGTGAATTTTCATCAACCGCACCTGATCCTCTCGAATTTGTAGTTAAGCCAATTTTCCTAGTAACTTCTCTGGTTGTCATTGCAATAGGAGTAAGTATAATTAGATTTGGCACATGGTATCATCATAAGAAAGGATATTAATATTTAGCAAGTAGGCTAAATGCTAGACATTGCTATCAAACTAGATATTAAGGAAGATACATTTTTTATTAATATTCGTTACCTTGTACTACTGCATCCACAGTTGATATTTTAGTTTGGATTAGCTGACCGGCACTCGTAAAGATTAGTTGACCGACTTTGTAATTGAGAATTTTCTGCAAAATTAAAAAGCAGGCTTGGCTATATGTAGATTTTACTTAAGTGATGATAAAGAGTGACTGAATATGATAGTGATATATACTCTGTGCAGTGTTTGCTTTTGCAGGTAAATTAGAGGCTCATCTTCTCAAATATGGAGTAGCGTATTCTGATCAGATATAGTTATAGAGGAAATCTCAATTCTTTATTTTGAAAGGTTAAAATCACCAACGAAAAAGTTTTTGAAACTGATAAAGAGGCAGGAATCTGCAAAATTGTTCATAGAATCTGCGTATAAATCCCTTGAAAAAACGCATACCAGAAGCAAAGAAATACCAGGGTGCATCTACCAGAGCAATAAATAAACTTGAGGGTACAAGTACAAATTCAACCTTCTCACTGGTGACTAATAGTAGTACTCTAATATACACCTAGATCTGTTAGAAGCTCACTCATCACTACTCTAATATATACATCTAGAATTATATACTACTATTACTATAAATCATATGAGCCCGAAAGATACAGATCGTGTAAAAAGAGAAGCCACATCAATCAAAATTGACCCTGAATTATGGAAACAAGCAAAGATCGAAGCAATAAACAGAGATATAGACTTGTCAGATCTTGTTGAGGATGCAATAAGAAAAGAACTTAATAAAGACAAATAAACAATAGATACTTATTTTTGTCTGTTTTTTTATTTATTGAGGTGGTGTTACAAAGTCAAGATACCAGTTTTGAATGGTCACTTCATCAATCTTGGCTGCAAGGTGTATTGTTACTTTATTACTTTAACTTACATTTCCTTTGTAATGCAGTAACTCGCTACTACATACAGAACTCGTTTCTTATCAGTGTTGCAAGGTAGGCCGGCCGCTCTACTTGCACCTTATAGTTGCAATGAGTATGTATTATTTTTTAGAAAGATTCGTTAGGATAAATGCAGATTATAGATGTTATATATGCATTGAATATGGCTATGGTGTTTTGTTAGTGAGGAGCGATAATGTACAGGAGTATAGTGGGGTCGAAGGGATCTATTCTGATACGGCTTTTGACCATGACCAATTGAACCCTTGATCCACGGGTTTCTTCTTTTAAGAACTAGCCCTAATTGTTAGACCTGGAGCCCGTTGCGATGCCTGGCTTCGCTACGACCCCACATTAGCAATGCGCTAAGATGACTGCATAAACTGCGTATAAGTCTTTGTATATCTACAACATACATGAACCATGTGGTTAGCAAAAACATATAGCGAAGAATTACTATAGTTTATGTCAAAACATAGTATCCTTAACTCGTATAAATCACGTTTAATCGTCTATGATTGAGACATTGCATTGTCCTTTGGCGCAGCTGTCGCAAATTATTTCAACTATCAATTTAAATACAAGACAAAAATATTCAAGATTATTGACAGGAGAGACTCAGTTACGCGCTAGGCGTACCAGACTCAAAATTCTAAGGGCAATCGCTGAGAAAAATGGCTCAGCAGGATTCTCCGATATTAGAAATGCTACTGGTCTTTCTACCGGTTCGATCTACTATCATTTAGACAGGATGGGGAATTACATTATTAAGGATTCTAAACATTATCTAATCACAGATGAAGGTCTGCAACTGCTACGTGAAATTGATGACAGATTCTCCTCTTCATCAGCTTCTCCTACCAGTCGTAGAAAAGATGAAGGATCATCGCTTACTCCTAGGATAGAATCAGAAGAAACAATGAAACAATCCACTGCTGTCAGACAGTTGATTCGCGAATATATTTTTATTCCGGTAATTGTAGGGGTCATGATTTTTATTGCTATTGAACTATTCGTAAATTCCCACGCAATTTTTCCTGATATATCTAATGTTGGAAAGATAATTGCTAATGCAAGCTTAATATCTTCACTTTCAATTGCCGCACTTCTCTCTATTTCTTTTTTATTGATGCTAAAAAGACAAATGCTTCCATCAGGATATAGAGGAATAATGTTGTCTGCATTAACAGTATTATCAGTTTTATTAGTTAACATCCTGATCTTTTCTGGTCTTGGAGCGCAAATAGGAGCAAGTTCTAGCATATCTGCTGTTGGAAAGATAATTGCTAATGCAAGCTTAATATCTTCACTTTCAATTGCCGCACTTCTCTCTATTTCTTTTTTATTGATGCTAAAAAGACAAATGCTTCCATCAGGATATAGAGGAATAATGTTGTCTGCATTAACAGTATTATCAGTTTTATTAGTTAACATCCTGATCTTTTCTGGTCTTGGAGCGCAAATAGGAGCAAGTTCGTTAACATTCTAATCTTCTTAACATAGAATTAAAGTTCGGCTAATCTTTTAAATGAGGTAGTAGACAACCCCTCAAGTTTGCTTGTTTTATCACGCGCTCCTTTATTTTTGTCTGTACGTAAGAAAAAATTATAAGACATATCTATTGACATGTTTTAGATATTG
>JBEVTH010000211.1:0-4543 GCA_041156085.1 Candidatus Nitrososphaera maunauluensis | reverse complement strand
AAAACTCTAAGACTTCTGAAGACGAGGTGAACTAGTCTAAAAAGGGGCCAGAAGTATAGAATTCGTGTTGCACCTGCAATTAAACTCTGAAATTGTATCTCGAACATCACACACACCATCCTATCAGATTTTAGAAAAAGTTCTTTGTATTGTTTTTAATTGCTTACCTATCTTATCGGATATTTAGGCGAGATACGAGTCCTAAGATAATCTTTATTGAATAGCAATTTCAACCATAATTATTGAATGCTGAAGGAAGGGAGAAGAAAAGGACCATCTTAAGAACCATTCGTATAGATAAGGATTTAGATGACGCTTTAGATAAAGCTGCTGAAGAATATGGTGTTAGTGAAAATGCACTCATTTCTTCAGTACTTGCAAAATATATTGACTGGGATAGATTAGCTGAAAAGTTTGGTCGTGTTTCGTTGCCAAGTGAGGCTCTAAAAGCTATTATTGAAGCTACTGAACCAGATAAGTTAAGAACTGCTGCTGAAGAATTTGCGGCGTCAGTTCCCAAGGATTATATCATGTTTCACTACAGAAAATTAGATGTTGATGCATGTCTTTTGCACTTGTCGTTTTTATCTAGATATGCTGGGATGTTCAAATATGAACTTCAAATAGAACAGGAGAGAAACTATACAGTCACAATTCATCATAAATTTGGCGACAAGTGGTCTTACTGGTTAAAAGAGTCTATTTCTATTGGCTTATTTAAGAATGTCTTGGGAATTGTTCCAAAAACTCATCTAAGTAAGAATTCAGTAATATTTACATTTTTTCTACCTTAACGATATCCATTTGAAATGTTATCAAGTGTAATTATATGCATCATCATATATAATGTAAAAAATTCAGCTTCCTGAAGTTCTTTGTATGTACATAATCAGCTGGTGGAATTTGGAACTTTATTACTAGGATCAAACATATTGTTATTTCGTGGGATTCGAAAACCTAAAACTTTTTTGGAATCAAAATTCACTTAAGTATGCCTATTTTATGCTTAACATCTTTGGACGTAGAAAACAAGTATAAGAAGAAGGTAGTGTTAGTCTTGGTCGTAGTGAACATAACAACATATAAAAGGAAATTTCTGTCATAATTCGTCTAAGAGTCTAATGAAAAGAAATTTTCTATCTTCTTTTTTGCTACATCAAAGTTTTGCTCAGCCTCAACAATAATGTTATTATCTTCATATCTAACGCTGATTGCCTTCAATGTACTATAGTATACACAAAATTTTTCTCCAGCAGGCGTAATTACAATTTTATCAACTATAAGTAATCCTTCATCAAGTAACCATTTGATTTTTCTATAAGCTGAAGTATGCGATATATCACTATTCTCCAGTATAATATCCTTGATAGATTTTGAATGATGCATGACACAGTTCATGATATCTACCATTTCTTCATCAGCCAAAGCAGTAAGGAGGGCTTTTTTTACCTTTTGACTCCTAACTATCATCGAGCCAAAGTTTGATAGCTGTTGAACACTCATTATTTACAGATATCATGGTTTGCTGTTATTATTCTGGAAGTCCACACAAAAGCTCAAAAATTATCATATGTAATACGATGTCTTACATGATATGTTGTTAGTGGACATCGAGAATAATAGCATTATACCTACACATGCATAGCACATGTCGAGACTAGTCAAAAAAGAATACAAAGGTCCATTGAAGATTAAGGTTGGGACAAAAAGCATATCGATTTGTATGTGTGGTTTGAGCAGTAATCAACCGTTTTGTGATAGCTCACATAAGAAAACAGCAGATGAAGAAGATGATAAAACTTATGCATATGAAAAAGAAGGCAACAGAATTGAAGTTAAGAATTGGGAAGATGTGTATTAAGTGCCGAATCAGACACAAAAACAAAAAAAAGACAGCATTTTAGAAACAACAGAGGTACTGTACGGTATAGAAAATGCCATGAATACACTAACAAAGGTTATGTCAAGAGTAAGTAATAGAGCCGATGTTTGTGGGGATTCTTTATCTCCATCTTTTTCTATGGGTGTTGAATCCATAAAGAAGGGGTATATTGACTTTAAGAAAAGAGGAGCAAAGATAAGGTTCATTACTGAAATTACAAAAGATAATATTCATTACTGTAAAGAGCTAATGAAATTTGTTGAAGAGCTACGCCATATGGATGGCGTAAAGGGTAATATGGCAGTTAGCGAAATAGAGTATGTAGCCAATGCAGTCCTACAAGAAGCTAAACCAGTAACCCAGGTTATCTACAGCAATGCCAAAGCAATAATAGAACAGCATCGTTACTTCTTTGAAAATCTTTGGAGTAAAGCAATACCAGCTGAATATAGGATAAGAGAAATTGAAGAAGGAATAATACCTATTAGAACCAACATAATAAAAAATGAAGATGAAATTATCAAAGAAATAAGAAATATGAACAATAGAGGTGACAAGCTATCAATTTGCTCAGGATTTGGTGGAATGCAAATGAGTTACAACTATTTCTTTGATTCATACAAAAGGATAGTTGATAAATATAGAGCAGGAAAAGGAAAAGAAAAAGATGATGATGATGATGATGGTAACGGTGGAGGTTTAAGATGGATTATTAATATAGACAAAGATAACCTGAGCCTGATTAAAATATTTCTTGAACATGGCATACAAGTAAGACATACAAAAAATATGCCTCCCCTTAGTTTTGGTGTATCAGATAAGGAAGTAGCTCTTACAATAGAAAAGATGGAAGGTGGTAATATAAGCCAGAGTTTCTTAATTAGCAATGAACCATTGTATGTAAATCATTTTAATTCTTTATTTGAAGAACTATGGAAAAATGGTGTTGATGCTGTAGAGAGGATAAAAGACATTGAACAAGGGCTTGAATCAGCTAATATAGAAATTATTCAAAATTCCAAAGAATCAATAAAACGTGTTTATCAACTAATAAGTTCAGCAAAAGAAGAAGTAGTGATAATGCTTTCTACAGCCAATAATTTTCGTCGCCAGGTACGTATGGGTGGGATACAGATTTTGAAGAAAGCAGTAGAAGAACATAACATAAATGCCAAGATGCTTGTACCATTTGATAAGGAAATCAGTCAAGCAATAAAAGGAGAAGAGTTATTGTCATTATTTTATGGTAGGCAGCCAAATCAACAGCAACGGCAACAACAACTAGCAGCACCACTAATAGACATTAGAACCATAGACAAAGCTTTAGAGACCAGAATTACAATGGTAATAATTGATAAAAAAGAGGCAATGATATGGGAGTTGAAAGATGATACAAAGGATAATTCCAATGATGCAGTGGGTGTGGCAATTTATTCTAACAGCAGGTCAATTGTTTTATCTTATCTTGCAATATTTGAAAATCTGTGGAAGCAGAGTGGGTTATACAAACAGCTAGAGATGCATGATAAAATGCAAAGAGAGTTCATTAATGTGGCGGCTCATGAACTGCGAAGCCCTATACAACCTATACTTGGATTATCTGACGTCCTTCTTTCTAAGAAAGGAGATATTGAACAATACATACAATTAATAGATGTTATTAATAAAAGTGCAAAAAGATTAAAAATACTAGCAGAAGACATCCTAGATGTCACAAGGATTGAGAGCCAATTACTACAGTTGAGAATAGAGCAATTCAACTTGATTGATGTCATATTGAATGCTATAGCAGATTGTGAAAGTCAGGTTAAGAAAGGCAATGGTATAAAAATAGAATTAACCTCAAAAGCAAAAGATGTTTTTGTAAAAGCAGATAGAGCAAGAATTTATCAGGTGATTATGAATCTTTTAGATAATGCTATTAAATTCACCCAAAAAGATGGCATTATAAATATCACAGTAAAAAAAGAAGAGCAATACAACAGTAATAATAGTAACAACCAAATTCTTGTCAAGGTAACGGATACAGGCACTGGTATAGATCCTGAAATATTTCCAAGGCTATTTTCAAAATTTGCTACAAAATCACAAACAGGAGGCACTGGATTAGGATTATTCATATCTAAAAGTATCATAGAAGCACAGGATGGTAGAATATGGGCTGAAAATAATAGAGATGATATAGGCGCTACATTTTATTTCAGTCTGCCATTGAGCATATAAATATATACTATTGTTGACACCATCATAAAACAAACGTGGTAAAAATAAACATTTGAGTTTGCCAGCGGCATTTCGCATACTCAACTGCTAATGTCAAGTTTCTAGAACTAAGAAAGCTTCACCATAATGTTATGAGTAGATCTACTGATAAGAACGAAGGTTAAGAGGCTAGTCTGTTGACAATATCTTGACCTATTGGGGGAATATTAATAATATCATCGTAATTAATATATGCTTAATTCCATAACCCTGATGATCATATTCCTTATCTATTACAGTTGTGTCGTTGTCGTCACTACTACTTTGATAAGAAGATAGATTTCGTCTATCTTTGGATATCCCATACAAATCTGATAGCATCTTCTACCACAATTGCATTAGTAAGTATGTGATGTAGTCCATGCTTCACTCAGTATTGAAGTCAGTCCAACCAACCAA
>JBEVTH010000210.1:0-4583 GCA_041156085.1 Candidatus Nitrososphaera maunauluensis | reverse complement strand
AAAATGATCTGCATACTCTACTTTGTTTTTATATTAACACGCCATCATCTGTATAGATGAAACATGGAAGAATAACGCGTATAGTATCATATATCAACTTAAATATCCATTTTTGTAAGAGAGACTGAGAAGTATTTATGAAACCAAATAATTTCGCAATGAAGGATTGGCACTTAGAACATGTTGAAAAAGTTATCATCCGTTATATTAAAGGGATATCCCCTGATGCATCATCATTCGAAAAACGCAATTTTAAAAAGTATAGTACTATCTCAAGTTGTGCCAAACAGATAGAATATGACATAAAACACGGTGTAACCACAGAAGAAGTTTTAGCAGTCATGCAAAAAATTAGACACGACAAATCTTTCGTGGTATTACGAACAAATCCTGAGACTTTACAGAGACTGGATGAACTAGAAAGGCAACTTTCTACTCCGAAAAAAGTAGCATCATGGTAATAAAGTCGAACAGATCCGACTAGTTGTTCGTTCACTCACTTAATTTATATCACGATATTTCTTAAAGCTGTAAAATGAAAATTTGAAGTCTTTTGACTTCAAAACAAAAATGCGGACAACAATAGCATTATTAAAAAAGGTATAGAACATCTAAAAATGGTGTATACATACACTCATCTTTTAATGACTAACAACTTAAGGTCATCAGTTTACCTGCCTGTTTGAAGAGTTAATCGATTGTAAAATAAATTACACTGGCGCAAAGCCATGATAATATGGTATCTGCAGAAATTCCTCTTCTGAATTCATTTCTGCCAGCGAAATTAAGTGTCCATCCGGATCTTCTATAATAGCATGTTTTCCAAATGCTTCCTTAGTTAGTTTTTTGTAAAACTTGATCTTTTTCTTTCTCAAAATAATACAAAGAGACTCTAGATCGCCAATGTTGAATCCTACAAGCATGCTGTTATTTTTTGTTATTCTTGTTTTCTTTTTAGATGGATGAAGGGCCAGCACAGTCCCCTGCTTTGAAAATTCAACCCAATCTCTAGTCTTCTGCTTTAATTCCATTCCCAACACATTATTATAGAATTTTACCGATCTTTTCATATCCGAAACGAGCAGTATAATTGCGCCTAACCGATCGAACATGTTGTCATCAATATTTACATTATAAAACCTACAGCTATAAAAGAATTGTCAGCAACAACCTGTAGATTTAGGAGAAAACTACATTGTATGTGTGTACGATATATGCAACAGATAACCCAAAATGTTTTTTCGCGGTCATTAACTAGATATATTAATCTTTGAATGTATGATATATTAGGTAGTATGCCATTTGGGTGTCTTTTATTAAGTTCCTAAAGGAGTTAAAGTTGTGATAATAATAGATATTTTAAAAGATGCTTGCAAACAAGTCTATGAGCAAACTAAAAATCTGATTGGAACAGTAGAAGGAAGTCAGAAATTCGGAAAGGGCGCAGGAGGAGATATCTCTAGAAAAGTTGATCTTGTAGCAGAAAAGACAGTAATTGATACCATCAAAAGAAATAAGTTCAATCCTACGATAATTGGAGAGGAATGCGGAAGAATAAAAGGGGAGAAGGGATTTTTGATAATGGATGCAATCGATGGAACTACTAACGCTAGTCGCGGTATTCCATTCTGCTGCTGCTCTCTAGCATATGCAATCGATTATAAACTGAGTTCTGTAGTTGATGCTGCAATTATTGACTTAGCCAGAGGCGATTTATATTATGCTTCAAAGGGAACAGGTGCCTATCTAAACGGAAACAAGATTGAAGTAAGGAAATACAGCAATAATAGGAGTGCAGGAGAACAACAAGAGAAAGATATTCTAATAGGGATGAACATCTCAGGTGTTTCAGAAGATATAATAAATCGTCTATCAAAGGTTATCTCAAAGGCAAGTCATACTAGACATTTTGGAGCAAATGCTCTTGAACTGTGTTATTTTGCGAGAGGGTTTATGGATGCATACATTGACATTCGTGGTAAAATTCGTAGTACAGATATGGCTGCAGCATATTTGATTGTAAAAGAATCAGGAGGAAAACTGTATTCTAAGACGGGTTCAGAGTTAGATTCAGAACTTGGAGTAAATACAACAATGTCATTTTTGGCAGTTTTAGATGAGAATATGTTTAAAAATCTAGCAGATGACTTGCATATCAACAAATAAGGTTGTTATTATTATTATTTGATAAGCGCCCGGGCCGGGATTCGAACCCGGGTCGGAGGAGTGACAGTCCCCCATACTGGACCGGATTTTACGATGCTAGAATTAGTTAATCCCATCCAAAGCATCTCTATACTACCCGGGCACACATAACCAAACCTTTGGGAAAACCAATTAAATGTTTTGTTTTCCGACTGGTTGCATCTCATATTTCTGAGTGAGAATAAGTTAGTTCAGGAAATATTCTGATTAATTGAAACAGTTTGAATGTTATAACAATGGTCTACGGGAATCTGCAGCTCAGAGTTATTATAGTTTAAATTTTTTTGCATAGTTGGGTCTATAAAAAGTCTGTATCCAGGCCTTCTCACAAGCATAGTCTATTTCGTAGGACGTGATATCTATGCTGCTATAATATTTCATAATTTTCAGGCATTGTTTGGCGTGATGGCAGGTATAATAAACATGGAAGCATCCACAAGACCTCTATACCCTATTATAATATTAAGAATAGTATCTATGCTAGTCTTAATAGGATCAGATATGTTTATGCTTAGAAGAACGAAGTTGGATCCTGATGTGCAGCGATAATAATAATAATAATAATAATAATAATAATAATAATAATAATAATGAAGAACATAACTTGCTTCGTGTTTTGTACCTGATGTACGACCCATACTCTCCTGACCTTCTCAATTCCACATCTGCGAAGATGTTTGGTAATGGAGATTTTGGATTGACTCATAGATATATGAAATATGCCATGAGCAGACAGACATTTCAAAATGCTTCAGATTACAAGAATCCTTTAGCATTTCCGCTTCTTGATAAGAATTTGAGTGGATTGCCGGCTGTCTACATTGCTACTATGGCATTAGACGCATTAAAGGACGACAAACCCAAATCCAAAACTGTTTATCTTTGCAAATTTCAAACAGATTGGATTGTTGTCGTTGTACTGCTGTTTCTAAAGTAACTCTTTTCGTTAGGTCTTTGAATGTCAAATACTATACAATGATAAGAGAAAATCCGAGATTTAGCTTTTACTTAGGCCATCTATCTAATTAATGAAGCATATAAAGATGCAAAAAATAATGAGTGTAATCCAGTTCTAATTATCCAGCAGAGCTAGTCGATTTACCAGTGTATGGGATTACTGATACTATAATGAAATCGGCAGTCGAAGCTGTGGATGTATTATTATCATTATTAGTAGTCCTGCCCATCATACCTGTCAATCCCATTCTAACTATTTGCGGTAGCTTCCAATCCGCATTAGCTATCGTACTACTACTGCCTATTTGAAGGTGGGTTAGAAAAGACAATGGATTAACGTTGTTTGTGCCCTTATCAACTTCTCCCCCCAATCCTTGCAGAGGCCCACTACCCATCATCATTGGGTTACTGGTATTACTAGCCGTCATCATCTTGCTGGATTCTGAAGCGAGTGACATGAGGTCTTTAAGATTCAGTGGTGCTCTCATTGCAGTAACTGTAACACGTGGTGGTAGTGCCGACATGATGCTAGCATTTAAGTTATTTGCTGCAGCTGCAGAATGTCTTAATGTTACAGATATTTCATTATTTTCTAAAAGATTTATTGATGTCACTTTGACTCCGTTGACCATGCTTATGCCTACAGAACCATACAGGGACGATGCATTGAACATGTTATTTGCAAAACTCATGGGATTAAAATTCATTCCAGCGCCACCACCACCACTATCACTACCACCCTTTCCCATGGTCATATTACTACCAGCCACTATTGGCTGTGCTAACGCTGCATGAAAGGAAGTGGTTGCTGTCATAAGAAGTGCTAACATCAACAGCGCAATAAGACTAAAAACTGATTTTACTGTCGTCACGTGATTGATGAGTAGAGAACTATCTAATAAACAATATTCTTCATAGCTTGTGTATAGATACTTTATTTGTAAAAGACTCAATTTGTAGTTGAGTTAAAGAGACAGAGGAGTGCGCTCGACGAATATAATAGTTCACTATCAACAAAATCCGTTTGTTGCTATCTATCTTGGAAACACTATAACCTATCATTTTTACTTCCATTCCCAACCTGTGATCTTAAGGTTTCTAAACTTATCTGCTTGAGATTTGAAAATAATTACCAGGTTATTAATAGAATCTAGTTTACCATTTGTTATTGTTGTTGATGATGATGATGATGAGGTTGTATGCAAAAATGCAGCACCGTTGCTTACTGTTGTTCCATTAGGAGCAGAATAAGATATTCCATAAAAAGTTGTCCTTGCTTTGCTATTATCATCCTTAGCAGTCATAACAGCCTGCCCCTTAACATCTGCAGTTCCATCAGGCCTAAAAATGACCAAAGATGTTCCGACCTCTATAATAGATATACCTTTTATTGTTGCGTTACCTGAAAATGAACTTAATAA
>JBEVTH010000209.1:0-4606 GCA_041156085.1 Candidatus Nitrososphaera maunauluensis | reverse complement strand
CTAGGAATGTCTGCCTCTAAGGGCAATAATAAGAACAGTAGTAATAATCATTCTAACAACCCGAGGAAAATTTTAGTTGTAGACGATGACCCAGATCTAACCTCACTATTTGAGATGGTTTTAGAAATGAGCGGATTTGAAGTGGACGCGTATAATGATCCTTTATTAGCGTCATCCAATTTCAAGCCAAACACTTATGGTCTGGCATTATTAGATATTAGAATGCCTAAAATGAATGGATTCGAATTGTATAAAAAAATAGAAAAAATTGATAATAAGATCAAAGTATGCTTTATCACCGCATTTGAAGATTACCATGAAGAGTTCAAAGAATCATTTCCAGAATTAGATGAGGTAAAATGCTTTGTTAGAAAACCAAAAGCAATAGACGATCTAGTAAAGCACGTAGCAACAATTCTGGGATAAGTTTACTACTACTACGCAGCAGGCTATTAGTAGTTAATTGTAAATAAACTATGTAGTTTTACTGTCTAATATATAGAGAGTAGTCACGTACTGAAGACTAGCGAAGAAAAATTTTGCATCAGTACGTTTAGTGTTCTGTTCAAGAAAAAGGAAAAACTCCATCTTGTGAAAGTATAACCTAGTAACCTTCAAAGACCTAAAGAAAAGAGTTATCTTAGACAACAACAATCCAAGCTATTTGAAACATTGCAGATTTGGGATATTGAAAAGCATATGCTAGAGGATATCAAAACAAAAGGAAACTGCTGTTTTAATCATATCATAGGTCTATCAACAAAAGATGGAATAGAAAAGCCGCATTTATTATTGCTGACAGGATAATTGTAAATAATAATTAGTGACTTGTAACTAATCAATACAACTCTAGTAACTTAAATATATCTACACAATAAAGATTCGCTTATGGCAAAAGTACAACATTATAGGGGATTAAATACAAATCTAGATAATTTATACAATAGCATAAAGCAGTTATTAAAAGATCAAAAAGATCTACAGATTGTTTCAGAATACAAAGGCCTTCTTAATGCCATACCCTTAAGAAGTGTTGTGGCAGTCAATAAATCGCCAAAGGTGTGGGTGGGTTCTTTACGTGAAATTCACACGTCTATAACAGGAAATCCAAATGATTATGCAGTAGAAGTAGCTTCTGGAGCATGGTTTGGTAGTCTTTTATGGCCAGGCGCCGTAGGTCTTGTAGTTGGAGGACCTGTCGGGCTTGCTGCTGGTGTCGCTGTTGGTGGTATAATGGCTTATGAGTTTGAGAAACATGTATGGCAAAAAGTATTGGAAGTGATAAAGAAAGAGAGTGTAACTCAGCCAACTATAGATTCGGTTGAGAATCATCATGATCATTAATCAACTATATTATTGGGACCAACACTCTTTGTGTAGTTCGGACATCTTTTATTTTATTACTTTATCCGACAGAATATCCTTCTCTACATGAAATTCGTGTGATATTATGTATAATAGGGTATGTGATAATGGGTCTTGGCATACTTACAGTCTGCATGAGCAAGACATGAAATCATCATATTTGCCATCTCATCCATTTAATAGATATCTTAACTTGGTTCTTTACTGATAATTGTCTAAACGAAAGTTTTAATCTTTCGGTAACAAATACTGTCAATAATACTAACATCGGCAGTATGTGTATGAAGGTGAATAAAAATGTCAGTCGTGGAGGATAACGGAGATTCTAACGATATGTATGGATTTGATGCCATAAGCTATCGCGTAATACAATCCCTAAAGACAAAGTATGGCTTTCCAGATTCAGCAATATAAGGCAATCTTGTAAATAGTGCTTGGGTGCAGGGATAAAAAGAGTATTTGCCAACGTTCAGACATTCGTTTATTGTTAAGAGTAATATAGAAAGGGTTTGGGATTTTTACACAGATATCAGGCATTTGGAAATAATAACACCAAAGGAAATAGATCTCAAGATTATTGACACTACTAGTCAAAACATTGTTCAAGAACAGGAGATATGGTGTAGTGGCAAAATAATTGTAAAAAGAAGAACTACATGGCATTCAAAGATTACATTTCTCAAACGATATGAATATATCGATGAGATGCTATGTGGCCCATTCAAAAAATGGAGACACCTACACAAGTTTCATAATGTAGATGGAAAACAAACAGAGGTAATAGACGAAATAGAATTTGAATTACCGTATGGAATATTGCGAAAGTTATTTGAAGCTTATGCATACAGACAGTTACAGAAAACCTTTGAACATAGAAAAGTAGCTACAATTGAATCGTTAGAGAATATCTGGGATCGCAGACTCTCACAATAAGTGATCTGCTTACAGAGTCTTCATTTATGATAATAGGAGAAAAGTTGCATGGATGATTTTATGCGTTTCATTAAACGTAAGAACATACGCCTCCTTCATTCGTTTAGAAGGTTTGTAAAAATTACAATATCTGAAACGCTCGATCTTGATATAGCTGCAGTTTCAACTATTACAGAAAGTGATAATAATAAAATAGCTGAACAGTAACTATATTATGTGTCCTCCCCATCTGATCGGTTATCAACATTCTCTGGGTATGCGTATATCAACCTTCAAACGTACAGAAGAAATGGACAGGCAACGGCAACACCAGTATGGTTCACAATTGATGCTGATAAGATTTTTGTAGTGACTAGGAGTAAGACAGGAAAGGTTAAGCGTCTGCGAAGTAATTCAAAAGTGCGTATCGTACCATCTGGCATGAGAGGTGAACCCAAAGGTGAATGGCTTAATGGAAAAGGGACTTTTGCTACTCCAAGCGAATTGGAACGTGCATTGAAACAAAGAAACAAGAAATATGGATTCAAGGCAAGATTATCCGGCTTGTTTTCTCGCACTAAAGGTGACTTAATTGGAATCATAATTTCCATTGACTAAACCTGTGACAGCTAATAATCACTATGCTCGTTTTGGTCCTGAAACTTTCCATATATTCAGAAAGATGGTATCTTTGCCAGTAGTCATGGTAGGATGATAAGAAGGATAAGGAGAACGAACTTTGTAGTTGGATCTTCTTCTTTCGTTCAGACTACTGAGATATTCTCTACTTTTTGCTAGTAGATTCCAGCTGTTCAATCGCACTATCTGAAACAGTTGTATTCTTTGGTATCAGAATAGTAAAATAATTCTTATCTGCACGCTCAACTGCAGTAACTGATTTGTACGTTTTAGTGGAAATGTCAAATTCTACTATCCCTGCATCTACGCTGCCTTTACTATAGACCATGAGGAACACGTCTCCATACAGCGGAGCTAAAGGTACAAGTGAAAATACATAACCTCTGTATGAGCTTACAGGAAGAACCTGTTTCATATAGGGAGCAATTGCTACAAGGTACAGAAAAACATCTTCTATGGTAGAGAACTCTTCAAATTCAAATTTCACAATCTTGCTTGGACGTTCCATTGTTATAAATATAGGGGCCTGACAGGGTTTGTCCAAATTAAGGTTCTGACACACTAGTCAACTCCCATTTATTTCACCTAGAGAGTAATCAGAACATAACTTTGCAATTTGTAACCAAAATCCTTATCAGATTTTAGTGTGGATAAGATATTATTTGCAATACTATATTGGCTGATCTGGATGGAGTTATTCAGCTTGGCAAGGACCATTCTATCCTTTGAATATGGATAATTCTTCTGACTGGCTAAGATACTATGCCTCAGTTTTCGACCATGTAGAGATTGATTCTTCTTTTTATAGGACCACCAATGTTTTCATGGTAAAAAATTGTTGTTGAATTAGATATCGGCATTCCCCTCTTGTATTTTGGCTACCCAACCCCTCGCCTTCCCTCTAATACATTCCAAGATATTTATAGAGTATGTTAAATCATAAAATACTCTGCACAAAGCAAAACGAAAGTCTGACAATATCTAATTATTTAATACTGTCGATAGCAATATTGTTACATAAATGACAATAATACAACAATGTGAAAACTGTAAAGAAGGCAACAAGAATATCTATTGTACTAATCGTATAAAATCGGCAGATTACTTTGATATCTACAAATATTGAGGATGAAAATGGCCGATTCAGTATATGTAGTATGATAGGCAGGATAAAAGCTTACACACACCCTGGCACGATGCTATGGAATACACTAAGAGAAACATTTTTCAAAATCAGAGCAAGAATTTTAACATAGATTGTGAAAAAGACTTGCATATATAGAAGAAAATACTACCGAATCTACCACTATAAATAAGAAAGGAAAAGAAAATCTGTTGATATAAATTATACTTAAATAATGAATAACTAAATCAGAATTTTCACCAAAAGATAAAAGCCTTTTGGGATTTGACTGTTGCCACTACTACTGATAAGGATTCCGCCGGTGTGCTTAATGTTTCTAATAAGAGCTTTGTGATCTTCTAAACTTTCCCTGTGTGTAGAGTTGAGCGTATATTAATGATTATAGAACAGATTATAGAACAGTCATGACTATATAATCGATCTATTTCATTTAGTACTAACAACAATATTTCTTTTTGATTCTATCTATTCGCTTCTAAGGGAAATTGGACTTATTTGTGTCAGTATTATTATTTTCTGATGATGTTGATGACATAGATTTTACTG
>JBEVTH010000208.1:0-4630 GCA_041156085.1 Candidatus Nitrososphaera maunauluensis | reverse complement strand
TAAGAACAGGACCACAATTACTGCACCTCCACCGCCAATGGACGCAAATATAAGATTACGCCGCATTGTAATTTCTATACCAGATCCACAAATTATTCACAACTATTTTCTATGCAAATGTGTCGCAACACAGTTCAACTCAATTCTCGAATGATCTATTCACGAAACCGCATTTTAGTCAGATATTGATAACTTTAGTAATATTAGTCAATATTTCTGCTAACTATTGATTTTCATCAGATGATGGGCTGGTATTTTTAAAGTTAAAGTATAATGCTATATCATAGGCAATTTTCAATATACCACCTACGATAAATGGTGCAGATAAAAAAGACAACGATTGCAGTATATAGCCAGCCAACGATGGAGATACTGACTGAGCAACGTTTCTTGATATATTGGTTATTCCTGCAGCAGCAGTTCTTTCTTCTTCCTTAACTACTGCAACTATATAAGATTGTCTTGTAGGAACATCCATTTGTGATAGTGCCATTCTAGCAAGATAGAATGCAATAGCCAAGTGAAGCGTAGGAGCAAATGGAACAAGTATTAGCAAAATGTTGGATGGTATGTGTGTAAATACCATTGTGTTTATCAAACCTACTCTATCTGCAATTTTTGCAGCCACAAGGAACGAGAATGCAGTAAGTACACCTGCGATAGAGAATATATATGATAGTGTTGTTAACTCAACACCAAACTTTGTGTAAAACCAAAATGATATTATACTTTGAATAACAAAACCACCGGCAAACGAATCAATAGCAAAAAGTCCAGACAATTTACTAACAACTTCCTTTGATTTGGGAGATAGAGTGCGTTTCAAAGGCTGTATGTTAGTAGTAGTATTATCGTTATTTCTGTTAACCTCTACTTTATTTGAAATTAAAAAGTAAATCCCTAATACTCCCAAACCAAGTATACTATAAAGAATAAAAAGTGGCTTAATAGATCCGATTTGATTGAGTCCAAATTGCCCTACAAAGATCTGCGGCAAACCTGAAAGTAGAATGCCCGCGGACATTGCAAAGGTTCCAACCATATTGTAAAGAGCATACACTGTATTCCTTTTCTTAGCATCAGTGATAGTTTGTGGCAAAATGGCCTGTTCTATTGAAAGAAAAGCACCAGTCTCTGTACCAGTCACATTAATTGTTCCTATGAAAGCAGATACAATTAATGCTATGTAGTTAGTTGTAACAAAAAATATTGCTCCAGATATGGACATCAATGCTGCATATACTATTAACATTTTTCTTCTACCTATACTATCTGCATAAAAGCTAGCTACTAATGTAAAAATTACACTATTTACCAAAGTAGCAGTAAGTATTAACCCAATGTATAATTCATTGAATCCAATTAATTTTAGGTAGATTGCAAGGACTACACTTAGAAATCCGTATGCGAATGTTCTTATTGTTCTTGCAGCTAAAATTAGTTTGCTGTCTTTAGATAGCCAGCCAAATGGAATGGTTATTTTGGTGTCCATTCTAGCTCCATGTGAATTTCAAACTTGTGATTTTCTTTGGCATATAGAAACTTGAAATCTATTGGATCAACAGGTATTATGGTGGAGGATTTGGTGCCAGCGGTGGTAGCAGCCTTATCCTTTGAACGCAAAATTTTTGTTATTTCAATGGCGCCATTATTGGTTTTTAATGACTGTCCTATATCTATTAAAAATTTTGAAAGATCATCCTTACTCACATCATCACTCTTGTATCTGAATATAGCTTCATGTGTTTCACGGTAATGCTCAAGCATCTCCATCATCTTAATCCAGTGCAGCACAGATTGTGAAAGTTGAACTTCTCCTTTTTTAGCTAGAGCATAATGTTTTCTATCTGGACCTTCTTCTCTGAATTCTCTTTGGCTTGTAACTAATTTGTCTTGCTCGAGCTTCTCTAATGCTGGATATATAGTACCTGTCTTTGGTTTCCAATAACCAGAGAATCTTTTTTCCAGTTCTTTTATGATCTCATATCCATACATAGGTCTTTCTGAAAGAAGTATAAGAAGCCATAGTGAAACAGCACCTACCTTCATTCCGCTCTGACGTTGCTTCTGCTTTTCTCTAGGCATGATCTATTCTGTAATAATTACTATTATCAGTTAACATTTATATGTATTATATCTATCTATGTATAATATCTACTATATATGAACATGTTTATAACTTATATTGCTATTGGGGCAGGAATGCAATTGGAAGATACAAAGGGAAATGAATTGTTAAAAGCTCAGCAGCAACAAGCAATGCAACAAAAACAAAAGATGCAAATGGCAATGTGATTATAAAAGCACAATAGTAAGCAATACAACTATCATATAAAGGAATGCATCCACTTTTTTTATTTTATTGTGGACACTTTTCCAATGATATAACTTCAAAAATATAATGGGCAAAAATGCCCTCTGATATTGTCTACGGCTGTGCTTCATATACTATGTTAAATGGTGTCTGAGTAGCACGTCTAACAGCGGCATTATTGATGGACTCAAACTACGGTACTATTCACGGAAAATAGGATTGAATGTGTTATTAATCATACATGTTGTGTAATGTAAGTATTTGTGCCAAAGCCATTGAAGTGTTTCTATCCTAACCCATAATCTGTCTGTCTCAGCTCTCAAGTTTGTCTTTTCCATCTTGTCTTTTAGTTCTTGAATTCTGTAGTTTATTTTTTTCTCTACATAGGATAATGAATCATTCATAGATATGGTGCAGGCAAACTAACTTTATAGAAGCTAAAAGGAGAATGTAATGCTACAACTTTCCCATGTTATTATGTTTGGTGTCTATGACGGTTGGTATATCTTTGAGAAGCTAATGGTTCACAAAAGCTGAAGAAAACTTATTTCAATTAACTGGAGTTAGAAAATAAGATGGGAAACCCTAGCAAAACAACACTCCCAAAAGCTGTCCACGATGCTAAAGAAGAGTTTTGTGACGACGATGATAGTGCTTTTATCAAATCGTCGCAACTAAGGCCAACGAAATATGACTATATTCTTTCAGTTATAGAGGATTATCTATTACTGGAAGGAACAAACTTTGGCATGCCGCCGATAGCTGAATATTATGTGGCCAGTGATAGCCTTGGGATTGTAAATGTAGAGAAAATACCGATCAGTTTTGCATAAGATAGAATTTAACTGAATCCGATAACAGATTTTTAGACATCTGTAACCATTGCAATTGACTGTATAAATGATATATATACAGAAGATAAACCATTATTTAAATATATATATAATTTATATTATGTTAATACACAATGCCATATGAACCCAAAGTGAAGTTAGGAAAGGTCGGCAATAGCTTCAAGATTACAATCCCTGCAGGAATAATACATGACCTAAAATGGAAAGAAGGGGATATTCTTCGTATTAGTATGGATAACTCTAGTTTACTTATTCGTAAAGACAGCGTGTAGTTATAGTTGCTTTGTCATTCTTGTGGAATACCTCTACGACTAACACATCTACCTTATTTCTAATGATTTGTATGGATGACTAATATTATCCAAGGCTTCTGGCAGTAGTTGGTTTAGCATGAGAGATTCTTCTGACCTGTATACTGCTTTATCATGCAATGACTTGGTATATAACCGAAATACTCTATCTGCATATTTGGTATATAGCCCACGCGTTGAGGTTGCGCTTCCTACCTCAGCATTTGATCACTATCCGGCTGATCCACTCTTCGTGTTCCCGTTTCACATACACAGACTTCAAAGAATTTCAACTTACCAAGATATGGAATCAAACTTCGAAGTCTTTGTGCATTCTTTATCATGAATCCATACTTACAAAAACCAAATTTTTTGATATCTGCATAATGTTTATTTTTGTCTATTTCAAGTTCTGTTTTGTTTTTGTATTGTTTGACATCATATAATTCTGCAGTGCCTATAATTGCTCCGCGTGTAAGCATATTGCGATCAATACCCAAGAATTCCGAACTCTCCTTATCGACATTTTTTGAAGCATGTATCAAGAATTTCCCTCTGAAGAGAGTATTCCAATTTCTTAATTCTATAGTCTTTTTTCCTGATACCAAAAGTTCTGCATATGGCTGTTTCAGAGATAAGCATTTCATATCTATTGTCCACCAAAGATAAATTATCATGATCTAATTCTTTATGGTTTATGAATTCTATGGAAGCTCGAGCGTGAAAGTCGAATGGCATTACAGGGTCGTAATGATAACTTTCAAACCTCACATTGGCCTTGTAAGGACAGACGCCAGGACGGAAATGCGGATATACATTACTCTACCATTAGAGAAAGTCGAAAGAAGAGCAAGGGCAATGCAATGGCTAGTATAATGCAGAAGATCTCAAGGATTGTATCTGTTGAGATTATTTAGTAAATCATTTAGTTCTTATGACTTGATAGCATTATTTAGTAAATTATTTAGTAAATTTGATATCCTTGACTTATCTTTAATTTGACAAGTCATACCTTTCACTTTGTAAATAGTCTTGGTATATTTCTGACGCTATTCCAATACCTATGTCCTTTATTTTGACAATAACCTGCTTTTCATGATCGTCATCGTTCTTGTTTTTCTCTAAAATTACTGAAATAATTCTGCTTCCATAATGTCCCAGTGGATAGATAT
>JBEVTH010000207.1:0-4637 GCA_041156085.1 Candidatus Nitrososphaera maunauluensis | reverse complement strand
GTCTCGAATATTCGTTAGGGTTATATTCATTGATGCTGGAAATGTGTTAGAATAATACTTATGAACAAAACATATGACATTGAGAATCAAAAAGGAGATGAAAAACAACTAGAGGAAATTAAAAACGACAATATAGAAGCCGCAAGAAAACAACGATCAAAGTCTAAATCTACTGGTACGGAAGAAACAAACTCTGATCAAAAATGATAATATGTTACCCCATTTAAACTGGATGCATCGGTTTTAATTATTCTTATAAGTAGAGTTTCTTTGTGTTTAATATTTGATGTGGATATTTAGATAGTCATAATACACTACACTACTATCCTATCCTTCAACACTTTTTAATGCGGTGTGAGTTGAGGTGTGTTGGTTGGAGGAGTTGTCGGAGGTGTGGATGGAAATGTCACACATCGATCACCAGCTTTACTACCTTGTGCACAAATACCAGAGGCTGGAGCTGGGCCCACATCCATAATTTTTAAATCTGCTATCCATTAGCATCTCGTGCTGCACCATTTGGACATGTTCTCCTAATATAAAAAATAAATACGACTTTGACGATAGTTAACTATCGCCTATTGAATCTTCATGTAGAGAAAGAGACAGGATAAGATAATTTCAGTTTGTATCATATGATCATGTTTGTTGCAGAAACAAAAAGGTGTCTTCCTCGTCTCGTCTCTTTATGAGTGAAGTACAAAAAAGATCGATAACAAGAACTTTATGAAACTAGTCAACTCTCATGGCTCAAATCAAACAAGAGATAGCATTATCTAATCAAAGATAAGGAAAGTCATAGAAGAAAATGAAGAAAAAATTCTGAATTCTATAAGATGCTAAAGAAACGATTAATTGCTAAACTACGCGAAGTTATTGATGCTAATGAATTCATGAAGCTTCAAAAAAGAAAGGTATGGTAGGATGTAGTATGAATATTAAAAGGCTAACCGTACTATTATTTTATTGGATAATATATCGATATCAGGAGAGGGATCAATTCCGGCACCATTTAATGCTAATGATGTCACTATATGGATTGATCTCATATGCAAATTTATGTGCCAAAGGATGAACGTACATTTTGATATAAGGATCTTTTTGCAGGAAGTAATAGAAGACAAGATAATGCCATTGAATGCTTACGATAAGGAAATGCTGAAAAAAGCTGCACACGGAGATAAGAATGAGTTTTATAACCTAATAGTATACTGCCTTGATTTGCTCCGACGGAATCAATTATTAACATCAAAGCCTTACCTTCCGACGGAACGACTGAAGGCTATCTGTCCAATAGTTAAAAAAATTCTGATGCCAGGCATGAAATCCGTCTTGAACGCAGAAGGAGAAATACGTAACGATCCCAGTTATTCAAATATGGTTACTCTTCTTAAAAATTTAAAAGGAGAGAGAATAGTTCAACGTGATGAAGTCACTGGATTAATTACTACTGCAGGATTAAGCAAGTTAACACAGCTTGGTATAATTACTCTTTATGTAGATGGAAGAGTAAAAATTACACCTTTGGGTAAGATAGTATCACCGTTACTAGAATCATAAACACAAACTGTCGCGTTGATGACATGTTACAAAAATGCAACGTTTTCGAGAAAGTAATCATGATGCTCCTCGGTCCAAGTAGGAGGCTAGATCTGAGACGTGGAATTAAAGCTAGATTATGTGATAAACAACAATATTGATATCCTGATGAAAATATCATAATAATGGAATACACGAACGGAGATGATAACCTTGTTATCGGTAAATTTGGTAATATATTGGACAAGACTTCTCCACAGTTATTCTTTGCATTGCTCGAAAGCGATATTGTCATAGATATGAGTGGAGTCATTTTTGAGATAGGATGGCTTTGTGGTAAGTATAATAGAAAAGAAATAAGCGATAGATTGAGGATTATAGCTGATTTCGACTTCCCATGGCGAAAAACTACTAGATATGTTCAAAGTCTCATTCAGTCAAGCAGTTCACAACTACTTCTAATCAATCGAATGGATGTTGAATTAATTTCCAACTCTATTCACAACAATGTGACAATTTCAATAAACGTGTATAATAGGAATAGTCATCATTATGGAACCTCTTCTATGAAAGTTTGAAGGAACAACGCCGTTTGTTTTGATATCTTCTTGCTTAAGTTCGTTAAACTGTATTTTGATCACTCTTCTAGCGACTCAATTAAAGTCTGTTTGGCAGACCAGATCTTTTTGTTTTTGTCACCATAGATATCTGGTTGTTTTTCTAATCGTTTAATCAATTCTTTCACTTATGTTATGTTTAACTTTGCTCTACCAAGAATTCCACACAACCAGCCTAGACCAGCACCTAAGTATTCTTCTGTTTGACAATTAAAGTTAGGAATAAGAGGTTTGTCTCATGGTTCATAACTGCATGTTCACTTAGCTCGATGATGATGTCTTTTAATTAGTTCATCCTTTTTTCATAAGCATCAGTTATCTTTTGGAGTGCTTGGATTTCCTCTTTCACAGCAATTAAAAAGTCATCTAGATACCCATAGGATTTGATTTTTTTTAATATATCAATAAACTCATTTTTCTGAGCATTCTCAATCTCCTTCACTTTAGAGATGTATGATGCATCAAGTGCCGAAATAATCAAACTTTGTTGAATTATCAATCGACTATAACGACTAAAAGCAAAGTAACGCCTGAAAACATTCATCCTTTCCTGAAAGTCCATTTTGTCAAGTTCTTCTCGTCTTGGCAATTCGAAATCTCGCAAGTCAATTAACTATCATTTTTGATAATAATAAAGAATTCATATGAATTGGTTCACTATTTTATCTATTGAATTATGTGCGAATATGAAATCTTATAGTTTTACCTATATTTTTTGTCCTCGCATTCCTTAATAGCATATTATTTGTAATAATAATAATATTGGATAATATTGGTAAATGATAATATTAATAAAAAATATGGATTTACTTATAAAGAGATTAATAACCTTACATTCCATGGCCATAGTGAGTATTTCACTCAACAAGGAAATTCTTGAAGAAATAGACAAATTAAAAAGTTTGCTCGGTTTTTCTGGCAGGTCTGAAATAATTCGGGCGGGAATCAGAAATCTGTTAGCAGAAGAGAAAGAGAAGCAGGATTTTATTGGGTTATTACACGCCTTATTATTAATAATCCATGATGAGAAATCTGACGATCAGGTAACTGAAATGAGACATGACTACGACAAACTTATCAATACGCATTTACACAGTAAGATCGATAGAGATAGATGCCTAGAAATTTTCCTTATAAAGGGCAATGCAAATGACATTAGAGATATGACAAAGAAATTTCAGACCAACAAAAAGATGGATCATATAAAATTAATTGCAATGTAAAGATGATTCTATTCTTCACAAGTCCGCTTGGCTTAGGCCATGTGACAAGGGATATCGCAATTGCTGAAAAGCTAGAGCCGATACGTAATGAAATTCTTTTCGTCACAGGTGCAGGAGCCTTTACTTTGATTCTTAAGAAAGGCTATCCAGTACTTGACCTTTATAAACCTGTAAACTTCCATACACAATCAGGAGAACTTCAACAACCATTCAGATGGATAATAAGATATCTTTCTTATTACAAAAAATGTAAAAGGATAGCCGAAAATGTTCTTGTTAAGCACGAGGGGTTGATAATCAGCGATGAAGATTTTGCCTCCATTGCGATAGGAGAGAAGTTATCACGTAAGCGAATTCTTATTACCGACATAATGGAGACTCATTTTACTAGTGGTTTTGCATCAATAGTTGAAAGAAGAATGAATAAAATAATGCGCATAATGATAGACAAATGCACTCATGTAATTGTCCCTGATTTTGGGGATGATAAGGATAATTTTGTTTATGTTGGACCTATAGTTAGAGAAGTAAATGTGGATAGAAATACCTTACGTAAAAAATTGGGGTTTAATAAAAAAACAGTTGTACTCAGCACTGGAGGTACCGGTGCAGGAACATATCTCATTGAAAAGTCACTAGAAGCATACAGAAAACTCAGAAATAAGATGGACATAGATCTCGTAATTGTCCCCGGACCGCAAATAGAATTGGCAAGTGCTCCTGATTTTCGTAATGTAGGATTTGTAGAGAACTTGCATGAATATATCTATGCATCAGACCTAGTAATCTCCCTTGCAGGCCGATCAACTATGGATGAATCAATGGCATATGGAGTACCAGGAATATTTATTCCGATAAAGAATCATTTCGAACAGGAGGATGGTGCAAAGAGACTAGGCTACAAATATAGTGATATTTTTAGGATTGACACCCTTATTGAAGAGAAACTGGATTCACAAAGGAACACAATAGCTAAGGCTAATGGTGCAGAAAAAGCTGCTAAATTAATTTTGAAATCGCTTTAACATTTTAAGTTACATAAGTATCTAAAAGATGACATTGTATACATATCCAGAAGATCTTCTATCCTAAAGTCGCAATAAAGTGGCTGAAAGACTAATTAAACAAATTCCTTTAAAGTTTGATAAACATAATAAAATTCTATAATTGTAGGAGGTTTAGCATTTTCAGATTATTTAGGTATTGAACCAAAAAATTACCTATCTCTAAAAGGACAAGAGATAATTTTGATGCAAAA
>JBEVTH010000206.1:0-4640 GCA_041156085.1 Candidatus Nitrososphaera maunauluensis | reverse complement strand
ATGATCGTGTTTCATCAGGTGAGTTTAAACTTTTCTTTTGCATTTTTGACATTTTTATCGAAATAGTACTTGTCACCTTTTGCTTATAAGAATTCCTGCAATTATCCAAAGAGAAAAATATGAATTACAATAATCGGAAGTCAATATTTTCTATCTACAGAATAAACCAATTTGCCACAAGCCCATTTATCATTTACAGAGGAAAAAAAGAGACTATTAGAAGAATATGATTGAAAGGACAAATGGAAAGGGAAAGGGAAATAAACCAAATTGTTGAAATAATCGCAAAGTCAAGAAGGCCAATAGCTCCATTTGAAATCAAAGACTTGCTTGACAAGATAGTGGTCTACGAAAACACCCTGCAACATTAAAAACAAAACAAAACAAAACAAAAACAAAATGGACATAATGTTGTAGAATGGTAGTGCAAGTTTTACTGAAAATCTTTATATTAATTTACTGAAAAAATAGAAAATCTTATTGAGCCTGCTATGTTACCATACACCTAATGCAACAGATAAGGATGGACAATATTGATTTACAGATTATAAGATTACTTGCTAGAGACTCCAGAACCGCTTATAGAAATATTGCTTTTACTGTTGGAATATCTACAAATGCTGTTAAAGAAAGGATTAGTAAAATGATTTCCAATGATATAATACAAAAATTTGTTGTAACAGTGAATCCTGCTCTATTTGGTTATGAGAAAGAATGCATTATAGTATTAAAACGTGTTAATAAAACAATCAAAGAACAAGATATCCTCAATAGGGTGAATCTTTTAGGAGATGTTTTTGCATATGCAAAGCAGCTAGGGGGAGCCTCCATATTTGTACTATCTGTAAGAGATAGAGTACAAGACAAGATAAGGATATTGACTGACTTGCTAAAACCATCAGAGGTAGAGAGTATCTTTGTAAGCTATGGTCCGGTAAATATGGCGCTAAATAATACCGATTTGAAAATTATGAAATGTTTGTTACCAAATCCTAGAATGCAAGTTGAAGAAATTGCTAAAGAGATTTCAATATCAACAAAGACTGTATCAAGAAGATTGGAAAAGATGAGAGAAAGCCATATTCTAGAATTTTCTATTTTAACAAATCTATCTTCTATGCAACTTATAGGTTACATTGAATTTGCAGTAGTCATTAATATTGAAATGTCTCATTATAATAACATAGTTGAAAGAATATATCATGAAATGCAAGAATATTTGTTAATCATACCCAATAGCTATCAAAAGGAATCTATTTTTGCAGTATTTTTTTGTGCTAATATACCTACGGTCAATTCAATATTAAAAAGGTTAGAATCTTATAATGGTGTGAACAGAGTTGAGCTATTCATAACAACTAGCTTGATATATTATCAAGAGTGGTTAATGAGGGAGATTAACAAAAGAATTGTGTAAAAGGTATTATTATCACCATCTAAGATATAGATTTTAATCAATGCCTCAACTACTGACAAACATAGTAATAATAATGCAATACCTTGACGAAGTAGGAGAAGACAGACCTTCAGTTATCTTTCGCGATTAAGCTGTATACATCTAGCAATTGATTTTATGTCTTATTCGACGACGACTCTGAAGTTGCTCATATGATTCAAAGCATGTAATTGAGAATCAAAAATAATCACTCATATCTCTGTGCTCATGTGATGCTCCTCTACCGGTTATACCTCCTGTATATTCACCAGTAACCTCTATAACGTCTTGAGAGTCAGATATTTCCTTTAGTGTCTCTAAAGTTAATCTCTGGTTGGTTACATAATGAGTACCTTTGTCATATATAGCTGGTGCCATCTGAGTCTTCATCATAATCACATTTCTCATTAATTCTGAGTTTGTTCCTGGTTTTGTAAATATTTCAACCATATAAAATGGTGTAACTTTTGGATTTTGTTGCTCCCGTACAAGTAGGTCATGAATGAGGACTGGATCTGCTTTTGGAAGATATGCTTCAAATAGAGTTTGCAATCCTCTATACACTGTTTTTATCTCCTGCAGGGTGTCTATTGTTTTTTTATACTCTGTTTGTTCTTGTTCTTTCTCTGCTAGTCGTTGATGTAATAATGTTAATGATGCTGATGATGATGGTGCTGTAGAAGATGTAGATGAATAATTGTAATTCTGTATATATGTACGATCGTTATGTTCATGCGAAGCACCCCATCCTCCAATGCCACCAGTATATTCACCTGTAACTTCCAAAACATCTTTGTCATCTGATATTTCTTTTAGCATTTGTAGTGTCAACTTGTGGTTAGCTGCGTAGTGGGTACCTTTATCATAGACTGCAGGAATCATTCCGGTCTTTTCAAATATGAGATTTCTTTTTGTTTCCGAGTCTGTTCCTGGTTTTGTAAATGCTTCAACCATGTAAAATGGTGTAACTTTTGGATTTTGTTGCTGACGCATTAACAAATCGTCAATAAGACCTGGATCCGCTTTTGGAAGGTGTGTATTGTATAAAGTCTGTAACCCTCTATACACTGTTTTTATTTCATTAATTTCTGTTGTCATATAACAATACTTTGTTACTGAACGATTTAGGCGTAGTGCAAGTCAAGCTGCGTTTTAGGATAATTTTTCTTATCATTTGTCTGATGCCGGGTATTTGCCTACACAAAACAGACAGTGATCAACGACTTGCTATTATCTAATGTTGTATCATACATTAACTTTAAACAACTCAAATTTTATTTAATGCTGTCTCATTTATGAGGCGTTCCTTCACATAACGGATATCAATAAGAACTTCTATCCAATTTATGCAGCCAGGCTTGCGACATTAATAAATAATATATTGCACCTCAGAATCCAATGACAAAATCTACGATTGATGGAAATAATAATACAGGTCAAAGATCTTCTCTTGATCGATATCAATACTATTTTGTTGCCGCTGCGCTTGCTACAACAATAGCTGGAATAGTACATCTGTATATGCCACTCTCACATCCTATGTTGCTTAGGCTTTCGCCAATAACGATATTTTTTCTAGGATCAGGTATTGCTCAAATATTTTGGGTATTGCCTATGATAAAGAGATGGGGAAAGCCATGGTATTTTGTAGGCGTCGCTGGAAATATAGCTTTCATAATACTATATATAGTAACGAGGTTCCCTGGCAATCCTGTTACTGGAAGGGGTGGAAATACGGATATAATAGATCTTACGTGTGAGTTGGCACAAGTTGCTTATATAATAATAACTACAATAATACTGGTTAAAGAAAGAACACTAAAAGCTAGTCAAAAGGAGATACTAAGATAAACACAAGCGGCTAAATATGAACCCATATTTTTTATAATACAGGCTAGTAGAGAGATACGTACCTATAAAGGATGATAAATGATGAACTATAATACGATAAAAAACAGAGGAATTATCCTAATTATCTTTGCATTGATTTTATCTGGACTACCTATTGTTCTTTCATCAGGATTAGTATCCAATACAGCTTCTGCTCAATTAAATTCATCTGTTATTCTTCATCCAAGCAACGACAGTAAATCCATATCATCGAGCCAAGGCACAGGCCCAGCATCATCTCCTAGACCCGTTCCTCCATTATTTCCATCGCCTTCGGGACAACCGGAACTATCTGCAGCTCAAATCAGTGCGTCAACAAACAAGACATGTACACTCAAACCTTCATCAATCAAACTCCAAGGTACACCACAACAGACCGAAGGCCCGTACTTTGTCGACGGGATGCCTTATCGCTCTGATATCAGGGCGGATCCCTCAGATGGTTCAGTACAACAAGGCATTCCATTGCATCTTGTAATTCATGTCTATGATGTGGATAATGGATCATGTGCTCCTCTTAAAGGAGCACGAGTGGACATATGGCACGCAAATCCTCAGGGCACGTATTCAGCTGTTAAGGACCAGGGTACTACTGGAAAAAAGTTCCTTCGAGGATACCAGCTGACAGACAATAATGGGACTGTTCGATTCACGACGATTTACCCAGGCTGGTATCAGGGTAGAGCCATTCATATACATGACAAGGTTCGAACATTTAATGGATCAGAGAAAACTTTGGAGTGGACATCGCAGATTTACCTAAATAATTCTATCAATCAGCAAGTGAGCACACAACTTCCATACAGTAACCGTAGACCTCCTGATATGACTAATCAACAGGATGGTATATACATAGGAGCCTCAACTGATGGCCTTGTGCCAAGGAATAGCGGACAACATCTGATGCTCAATCTGACTAAGGACAAGCAATCCTACCTTGGGACATTCAATATTGTGCTAAACTCAGCTCAATCGAAGCATTAGCCAAAAAACGATTCGAAGATTTCTTCATTCATAATTGAATCAATAACCATCCATCCAAATGCGACCCCTTAATCAAATCCTCAGATTTTGAGTCTTTAAAGTCAACTGAAAATCCATCAATAGCATGTATGATTAGAGAGACATACTAGGGATATCAATTCGAAGTTTTGGGACTGAATGCAAGTACATGTGTATGTGATGCTTTATGATTTAATGAATAGTAAGGATGCTGGAAGAACAAAGGTTTCAAAGTTACCTGCAGTAGATACCTTGTGAAGAATTGAGCGGCTTTTGCAATTGAATCTTTAAAAGAAGTGGACACTATCTATAC
>JBEVTH010000205.1:0-4651 GCA_041156085.1 Candidatus Nitrososphaera maunauluensis | reverse complement strand
ACAATACTTTTAGAGATAAACAGTCCCAGCCCTATTCCAGTACCTTTTTCAGATTTTGTAGCAAACTTTGTGAAAAGCTTCGGCAATATTTCAGGATCTATCCCAATACCAGTATCCTTAACGCTAATGTTTACCTGTTGACGATCTTGTCCATTTTCTTTTTCTGCTGCGACGGTTATTGTTCCTACTTTTGTGAATTTAATGGCGTTACTCATGAGATTCGAAATCACCTGAGTTATTCTTCCTTTATCGGCTTCTACGAAAATATCTTCTCCAAAATTACTGTGCAATATCTTTATTTCATTCTGATTCTTTGCATCTTTTTCGATCTGATTCAGATAATCACTTATAACATTTGTTATTATCTCATTTAGATTGAACTTTTGTTGATTTAGTATTAGTGAATGAGTCTCAATTTTTGAGATATCTAATATATCTGTAGAAAGCTGCTGCAACCGTTTTGCGTTTCTAATAATAATACTGAGGAATTCATCATCATCGGATACATTGACTCCGGGTTTACCTACTTTACGAGAGCGAATTACTTCAGATAACCCAATTATAGGTTGTATTGGTGATCTCAGTTCATGAGCCGCTATATTAATAAATTCATCTTTTAATCGATCTTTTTGTATGAGTTCTTCATTAGCTGCTTCAAGTTTACTTGTTAATTCCTTTTGTCTGTTAGTGTGATCTCTTATAGACACTATCATTGAATTAAAACATTCACTAAGAATAGAAAGTTCGTCACTACCTTTTTGTTTGACTGAGACATCAAGGTTCCCATTTTTTACGTTAGATGTTGCTTGAGTCAGAGAAAATATTGGCCTAAGTATCCTTGCAACAAGGTACAAGATTAACACAAGAATGCCAATAATTAGAATCGCAAACAGGATTTGTAAGAATAGAAAGTTCTGAGAATTCTTATTTGTCTCTTGTCCTAGCTGGGTAACCAATGTATCCGAAGATTCAACCAAATTAGATGCCATAGATTCGATCGCCTTCTTTGCTAGTGACTTGTCAGTTATGGTACGAGTTTGAGATAATGATATAAGGAGTTTGGTAACATAAGTTTTATAATCATTCCACCTAGCATCAACATTATTCCAAAGATCTAAAAAGTTTGAAGGAAGAGGTTTTAAGTCTACACCTGAAATCGTTCCTCCTTGTTTCAATGTAATAATATTTGATTGCAAGCTATTACTAGAAGCCTTTAACTGTGAAATATCTGAAGATATCCCATATAGATATTTTTCAGTTTGCAATAAAACATTGACAGTAAGAAATCTATTTTTGCCAGCAATATTAATTGAATTTCCTAATGATGATTGTTGAGACTGAAAATATGCAAGAATACCAAAACTGCCAACAATTAAGATAATTTCTATTATTATCAATAGCGTTATTTTTAAAAGAATTTTAGAATTTATTGTTCGTAAGAAGGATGTAAACAATAATTCTACACGCTCGTCCTATTCTTCAGGATATACATGATCTCGATTTCTCCCACTTAAAGTCTGTGTAACTTTCATTAATCCCGAAGTTCATGACCATGAGCTTTATGCTCAGGTGTTTCACATATAGTTTGCTGATTCTGACCTCACTTTCTTGGAATGCACGTTTCCTGCAACTGGATTGACAATAAATAAAAAGATGTCTGGATAGACATTTACGTTTTCGGACCACATCTAATTATGATTTAATACTTGTCAATCGCTGTAGAAATGTGGAGAGCCTCACCAGTGGATCAGATTTGCTTACGGTGCTCTACGTTTTTCTAAATCAGGTGATGGCATGTTACCATGAGATATTGTCTGGGATTTTATAAAAAAGACAGGTAGAAAACTTGAGTATGAAGAGGGTCATATTATTGGCAAAGGTGCAGAAGGTTATCAGTGCAAGGACTGCAAGTATTATATCTATTCTGTTAGGTGTTTACTGATAAAGGGGACTACATTTATACCAGAAATGAGCTGCGCCTTTGTTGTAAAAATCGGCAATGGAACAGAGGTCTAAGTTTGGAACAGGAATGAAAAGATCGCCTCTTCAATCTTTTGTATATTTTTTACCCTTTGCTCATAATATTAATAATTTAGATTTTCGGACATAAACCACGTTTTATTATCATTACTGAAACCATTAAAGTAGAAAATTTTTTTAAAGAAGCTACAAAGAAGATCATTTAGTAGATCAAGTTAAAGCGTCGTCTATTTTTACCTTCCTTTTTAAGAGTCTCAAAACTTAGTTCCTTTAGCATAATCTTTTCAGTTTTGATTTTTCCTTCAGTCTATGTTTACTCATGGTATTGACCGTTGGGAAAATGATCAATTACTTTAGACATCTATCAAAAATCTCTTATGTGTAATTAGTATGTTATTGGATTATGGATGCATTAAAAAGTGTCAGCAAGAGCAGTGCAGAACCGCATCAAGAAAATATAATACCTGGAATAGAAAAAGTAGAAGAGGAACATGACATCAGTATTAACAGTCGTTCGGAGCAGGCAAGAACAATCACGAACGAAAAAGTTGATAAAGTAGTTGAAAAGGAAGATGGAGGTGACCGTGTTAGTATATCAATAAGCAGAAGAGCGTATGACGCACTAGAATCATACACCAGAGAATTAAACGAAGGAGAATATGGGAGTCAGAAACCCTTTACTATTGAAGAAGTATTAGATGAAGAAATTATTCTGTTGTTAGGTGACGAAGGAAAGAAAGACTAGCCGATCTTGGACTCAGCATCCCTCAAAGGGAGTAAATTTTTTAGAAGATCAATTTCCATCACATCTCATCGCCTGGGAATGTATAGGAAATTAATTTGTAAGCAATTCTTACAACTTTATTCTGACAATCAATACATGAGAGTTAGCCTGTAATGATTTTCATTAGATTTCTACCTGATTCTAAAGATTTTCTTATTACATTCCAGACAAAATTGGAAGAATTGTGTAAGATCCGGTAATTTATTTATAGAAATTAGTTCATAAAAGAATAGAATGAATTAGATTACATTACTATAGATATTTCTTTACAAAAAATATTGGTGCATAGTATTTATAAAAAAATTCTAAATCCAGAGACTGATGAATTCAAAAATGAATGCTACGGTACTGCTTACAATAGCAGCATCAATCGCTACTACCGGCTTGATAGTTATACCCTCCATAGTAACAGCGCAGAATGTACCTTTAGGCGCACCGTTGGCCGCACCTCTATCATTTAAGAAATGTGATCCCCACAGTTGTAAAGGAGATAAGGGTTACTACACCGAAGAAGGTCATCATCACTGTTACAAAGGCAGTCCGGAGTGTTATAGCAACAAAGACAAAAATGGCACATAGCTCCAAGATCTAGGTATTAAAACAAGGGATAGTTACCTGAAATTTTGATATTCCTTTTCTTCTCTTATTGCGGGTTGTAGAATAGATCTATATAAGCAAATTTGATTATTCATATCCTCTAATTCATACTTTGAAACTACTCTTTTGTGGTCAATCAATTAAGTTCAGCGAGAAGAGTAAGATTTCTCCTCTATATTCTACCCTATAGTACTTCATGTGGCCCCGATACCTTTTTCAAGATTATCATTACTGTTGGAGCGCTAACATCCTGAACACTATAATAGCCCTCAGCCCATCCATGACACCAGTTAGCAAACGTAACCATGATAATCTGGGTTACGTTAGTGCCTACATCATTGTCACTTGCGGTCAGATCTTTGCCACATATATTCAATGTATTCTTGGTCGTAATCAGTTGATTTTCCTTACTACCGGACTAGTTATTAAATAACAACTCCTTATTTCTAATAATTATGAAAACAATATCATGTCGTGAGGCAGGATTTGAATGTGACTGGATTGTAAAAGGTCAAACGGAGGAAGAAGTTATCAATAATGCTGCAGAACATGCCATAAAAGAACATGGTGTGAAATCAGAAGATATGACTCCAGAAATGAAGGAGAAAATTAGAGCACTTGTTCGTGACACATAATTTTTTTATTGTCTCTTTTACGGGTATGAAAATAGACTTATGTTCTTGCTATACACCATAGTGTTACATTTCATATCTTATGTTGCATAAAGTTTTTTAATGGATATTAAATTAATTTGTAAAATGATCACACGTTCTACAATGCTTATACGAAATCACGGCAAAAACAATATCAGCACTATTGATAGGACTGTTTCAGATATTGGAAAATCAAGAATTGGGATTATTGTATTGTAAAAATATTTGTCATAAATACAAGGCACACAAATCGCTGAGTAAAAAAAGCTATTATGACAGAGGAATTAAAAGATGTATTGAATGTGAAGTATTTATAGAATGCGAAAACAATAGATGTCCGTGTTGTCACCGCATTCTTAGAATAAGGCCGCACAATACAAAATCAAAGAGTAAGTTATTGTCAGTTGAACAGCAATTGTCTGCTACAGAAACGAGATAATCATCGAATATATAGTTGTCTAACCGAATACTCCAGCCACAGCTACAATCAAAACATCTTTGATAAAGACTACGTCCCCAAGTGTAAGTGTTATGCCTTCATCCGGTTCTAACACAAATCCTCTTGTGTTAAAGAGTTGCACTTAAGTTAAGCATCATAATTTAGGCCAACTACCTATACATCTAAGGTACTTTCTCA
>JBEVTH010000204.1:0-4652 GCA_041156085.1 Candidatus Nitrososphaera maunauluensis | reverse complement strand
ACTGTCACCTATCCAAACACTACAGAAGCAGTTAACAGGGTTCAATTTATGGTTAGGGAGTGTATGCTAGATGGGACTGTCCTAGACACAGAAGAAGAGAAAGACTTTACGACCTCAATCACAAATACACGTAATATCTTGAAGTGGGTTATGAAGGGATTTACGAAAATATCTATCACCAGACATGGTTCGGATATGCACTCAACATACTATGACATAGAGCCATTGCTCTAACAACTTTTTATTCTTTTTTGACCAGAGACAAGATGCGATAAATTTAGTAAAGATTAGATTGAGAAAACTGGTCTTATTACCAATCATAAATGATTCCTGGAAGATTAGAAGATTGGACATATGATATAATAGAGAATCTTATAAATAAAAACATCAACGAAAGCGAACGACATGACTTTAAACTCACTTTACCAGAACCACCTAAACTGAGAAAAATTTGCTGTGCCTTTGCAAATACAAAAGGTGGATTTATAATCCTTGGTATAAAAGACCGTGGTTCAGAATTTGTTATAGAAGGTATTGACAACGATAAGGAATTAGCACATAAGTTTGGCCAAAAAATTACTAATATTCAACCAACTATTGATCCTGATTTACCCAGAGTAATAAATATACCAAATTCCAAGAAAGTCTTAGTAGTATTTCATATTCCCTTAAGCGATGAGAGACCTCATCTGCCTTCAGCGGAGGATGAGAGGATATTTTGGAAAAGAACAAACAAAGGGAATGCACATATGACTTATGATGAAATAAGCATGTCATTTCAAAGATATGAAGAACGAAGGGAAAAAATCAAGCTTCTCTATATAGAATTATTATCAAATATTGAAACATTAAAGGAAATGAAAGTTGACCAATCTACTCAGAACATATCAAAAAGTTATTCAGTGCTTACTTTAGATTCCTCTATAATAACGAGTCTTTTAACTGATCTCTATACTATTATCGGGAAGAATACTGAATTAATCAAGTGTCTTTTTATAATAAGGCGAAATATACAGACGATCAACACTAAGAGCAGAATATTTCATTCACATATATCAACTCCCAGAACCGATCTCAATCAGCTAGTAAAAGAACATAATGAATTCATGAATGGACAAATAGACTTTTTGATTCCTATAAATGAAAAAGCAATGGATATACTAGAAAAACGATTCAATCTTCAGAATCCATTAAATACAGAACATGGAATGGGGGAAGGTAGAAACAATGATGGCTAAAGTAAACCAAGTAGAAGGACTTTACTATCTTTCTACATTCTACAATGTTGATACTTCTACACTATTAGAGTTATGTTTCTGTAGGGGAGGGTTTACCCTTTTTTGGGTTTACCAACATGTTCTTTTTTACCAAAATCTCCTGAAATCCTGATCCCTCCAAAGATAGTTATCATATATTCAATCTCAACATCCTTCAGTTATACAAGTTGCAAAACTTAGAACATCAACCAACATCATCATCAGAATTTGATGAGTTTTCACCAACGAAAAACCATCTCTGTGACAGAAGGTACATATCGAAATCTCATAGCTCTCAGTGACGCAAGATTCAGGATGAGTTTTGATGATCTAATCAATACTCTCATCGCAAAGACCAAACAAGGAGGAGGAGGAGATTAAGAAAACCAGCAACAATTACAACAACAGCCAGGCATGTAGAAAGTGCAAGTTCAATCTACCAGATGAAAAGAAGTGTCATATTGTGGAAGGAGAAATCAATAATGACTATGGTGTTTCAAACTACTCGTTTATAGGTAAAATAGAACATTTTATCCAACTAATATTAAACTAGATTGCTGCAATAATATATCGAACATTGACAGATATTGCAAAAAAGATTAAAAATGCAGGCCAGGATGTTGAAGCAAAGGCGAAAACTGAAGAAGATCATGCCGAAGGAAAACCTAGCTCTGAAACTCTTAACAAGGCAAAGGTAAAGACAAGAGATGCCTTAACTTAAAAAAAGAGACATATAATAATATCCCTTCCTTTTTATGCCAACCTATACTATATCATATACGGAACAGGCATGAGAAAAAAAGTAAATTTTTTGGCTCAATTCGTCGTTATTGTGGTAAATTATGGTAAATTATTGCATCTACGACGCGACGACGACAGCATCCCAACAACAAAAATTAACCCAACGCCGCACTAATCACGACTCTGATCCTCTAATTACAAAGGTGACTATTATTACATTTAAGCAGAAGATGATGATGGTCCTCAATACTATTAATTGCAGTACTACGTATCCTTAATTCTTATCCAAAATAGTGGCTTATATGTCGGGTTTCATTTTCTTAAATCTGAACCAGCTCATACCATACTGGTATTTAATTGCCATAGCAGTAGCGACTGCAGCGTATTGTCTTGCATTTAGAAAACATGACACGATAGTAGACAGACAAACAAATTGTCTGACAAAGACAATTTATAGATATCTATATATATCAATCATACATAATTACATTTTTACTGTCAAAGCATTTTGATAAATTCTAAAAGAGGCTGGCAGAATTCCAACTGGTTCACCATCAACCGTAACAGGTATATCCCTTTTGTTCTTCCCATTCTTCTCCTCTTTTGACTTTAACGATACCTGCTTAGCCTTCATATATAATATATCATTCTGCTCACTAGTGTAATCGCTAACATTTTTTTTCATACTGGCAAATTCTTTTAACATCTTGAAGCTTCCTGAATTCTTTAGAATAACTACATCCAATAACCCGTCTGAAACACTTGCGTGCGGTGCTGCTGTCAATCCTCCTCCTAGATACTTACCATTGGCAACAACACACATTGTCATCTTTGTTAGAATATTGTCATTGTTATTATTATTACCAGTGCTACTGCTGCTATCCTGTACATCATTTACAGAAATCTCACACAGATTGCTTTGATAGGCGGGAATGGTAGCAACCATACTTGAGACTGTAGATACAATACGGCTCTTAACCTTGTCTCTTATCTTTTTTGATTTGTCAATAATTTCAGCTGCAACACCTATCTCTGCAGCATTAAGAAAAACTCGACTTTGTTTTTCATCTGCAGAATTCTTATTTGAAGAATTTGCAACGTTAGCAACAATAACATCGATCTTCTGCGGTTTACCTGCAGCAAACTGTCTACAAGAATCTACAATTCCATTTGGCAGATTTAGTGATTTGGCTAATACATTTCTGGTTCCAGATGAAATTATACCAAATATTGCATCAGGATTTATCTGTCTTAAAATTGGCTGATCTAATAGTGGAGTATTACCAGTAGTATTGCAACCTGTTTTATCATCGTTAGCTGGACTGTCAATTGTACCAGCGCCACCAGCACCATTTTCTTGGTCGAAGAAGAAAAAACCATTTGCAACCTCATTTATCGTTCCATCACCGCCTATTGCAATAACATTTTTGAATCCTTTTTTCAAATACTCTCTTGCCAAGGTAGTTCCGTCTCCAGATTTTTTACTAAATGCAACGTCGGGATTTTCCCTAACAATCTCCTTGATTTTAGCATAAAGGTCATCCCAGTTCTTACCAGTCGATCCGCTAGAAGAACTTGGATTTACTATTAAAACTGTGCCACCATCATGTGTATTATCAGCAACAGACTTTTCGCCTTCTTGTATCTTCATAGAAGTTACATTCCTTCCCACGATTTAAAGGTGTATTTCACTAGTTGAAATACGAGGCCACAGAAAACCTAGACAGTATATGTAAGGACTTTAGAGATAGTGGACTATCATTTTAGTTTTAAACAAACAGAAGGGAAAATAAAATGAGCCAATTATTTAACTATGATCTAGCAGGCAAACGAATAAGATTAATCTCAACTACAGACAAATATACACGGCTGCATAAAAATTCGCAAGGGTTAATAAAATTTAGTTTTAAAAATGCAGTATTGGACAAAGAATGCATTGCAGTTAATTGGTTTGATGGTTCTTCTACTCTATCACTTGTTTGCGGAGTAGATCAATTTGAAATACTTGAACCAGAAGGAAATAAAACACAATAATTGATTCTCTATTAGAAATAACACTATGCCTTAGTCAATTTTAGGCTACATCATTGAACATTTGAGCCCTCTTTAAATTCTATGTTTTTTGCTTTGGACTCTTCTTCCGAACTATTTCTTTATCAATAAAATCTTCAAATGCAGGATCAAACATTTCTCTAATTCAAGGCGACCTTCCCAATATTCCCTTATCTTGGCCTCTTCAAAATAACTTATCATCATACGTAGCCATCCAGTCCATTCATTATCACTTACTACTTTTGCTCAAGGAAAGGAGATGGGAAAAATGATAGATGAACAACAACGTACAGATCAACAACCACCAACAGAGTTCGAGTTTGTGAAATCAATCGAATCGAAATTAAAGGACTCAAGAATCGAGTGTTTACAAGCACAAGCTAATAGAATTGATCTTTTTGATATATTGAGGGCATTAAGAACAATAATTTTGAAAGAAAAGAGTAACTCTATTTTAGTAAATGTATCAGTTGGTAGTAAGATTCAAGCCATTGCTTCTATGATGGGATGCATGATGTTCAAAGATATTGCCATGATAAAGCCATTCTATGTTGTACCTGAAAGATATAACAGCACATTAGCAAAAGAGGAGAAGCAAGAAAC
>JBEVTH010000203.1:0-4673 GCA_041156085.1 Candidatus Nitrososphaera maunauluensis | reverse complement strand
GATCTTTTTGTTTGTCAGTTAGTTTTGATTTGTTATTTAAAATAGAATTTAAGTATGAATCATCCGCATACATTATTGTCAGCGACCTAACCTACTACTTACCTTTGTATAGTTAATAATAGCATTTTTATACCACTTATGTACAGTTGCAGTTGGTTTACTTCTAATACAGGTTAGAGTTGGAATCTCTAACATTTTTATTTATTCAGCACTCCCTTCTTGTTAAGATAATATTCTATTGCAGATATTATGAACCTGTTTCTGTTTTGATCTTCCTTTTTTGCATTCTTTATTATTTGCTCGTTTAACTCCTTGTTGATTCTCATTCCAAATGAAACTGATTTATTTGTCGATGTCAATTTACAAGAGAAGTGTGCGCTTGAAAGAAGAGAACTAAATATCAGTTTTCTTTCTCTCCTAACTTCAATAATGCCTGATCAATTCGATATTGCATTGCTTCTCGAATAGTCATGTCCTCTTCTCCCTCTCTGGGATTTTCAGGATAATCGTTATCAATCTCTATGTCATGGGGCTCTTCCTCTTCATTTTCTTCGTAATTGTATTCTTCTTCTGGGCAGTTTTCCAGATAGACATCTTCATCCCATTCTGCTTTTATTGCATCATCCAATATGTCTTTGAATTCATTTATTCGATCTGTTGTTGTAAGCATAGCCTCAAGTTGAACGCCGAACTTTTCACCATATTTTTCAATCAGTTCTGGATACTTTTTCTTAAATCGTTCAAACCTAGGATCCTTATTTTTCTCAGCAGGATCATATTCAGGATCTTCTATAAGGTCGTATTCTTCTATTTGTTCTGGCAACACTGCCACTCTCTTCAGTTCGAAATCCTCACCGTGTTTTAGTTTTGTATAGAATTCTATTGCATTGATTATGTACTGATCAAGCCAATCACCCGTGCTGTCAAAGTCACCACAATACAGTATGACTATTTTTTCGATATGTTGATTATTGTCCTTAATCCGTTTTAGCCTCATACAGTTATCGTAGAGACGTGTTGTGCTTCCTATGCCACCAAAAGCGGCAACATGGACCTTATTATCACCTCGAAGGATATTAATCGTTTTTTGCAGGTTGCCACTTTCAACCCATATTTCCACATACTTTGGCTGCATATACCAAAGACCAGGATTTTCACCTTCGCCACCTGGAGTGCATGTACCATCGTATTTGTCAATAATCGAATAGTTTTTTAATTTATTATATGCATGTTTTACAGTTAAGATTTCGTTTTCGATATAGTCCTCCCAATCCGCTGGTGGTTCTGCAGGTGTAGGATTGTGAGGAGATTTGTATATATCTGTCTCACCCATAAGTATTGGACTATGTTTGTCAATAAAACAATCTATTGGCAGCCTGCCGTATCTACTAGGTTTTGAGAAATCTGAAGTGCGACCCCTCCTTGCTTCAGAAGTTACATGTGACAGCATCATGTAATTATTTTTACTCTTGATCATTACTTTGAGAGTGACAAGACGGTAATACATCTGCCTCAGTTCGAGTGGGTAAATTCGTTCTCCTTGATAGAATGGTAGGTCTATATCCCTGATACGCTGGGCAATTTCACGCCAATTATTTACCTTCTTTTTGACATTGACATCAAGTTTGCGTGCCTTGATCCTGTGTCTGATGCTGTTATGACTAACTCCTATCTCTTCAGCCATTTTCCTAATCGACTTGCCTGATTTTGAAGATTCTATTATATATGAATCGAGTTTAGCATCATCATCATCTATCCCCCAGGTTACCGACGATGTTGTTGTCATCTGTGGTGGTCACTCTCATTGTTAACCAGTTTTACCTGTAAACGTGGTAACATCATATGTGTGGCCCTTAACTCCAGTGCTCTTCTAGGAGACTTTCTTGGCCGTTTAGCTTTACTACTATCAAGACGTGCTTCGATTGTCAAATTTAATTAAGACCTCTATGGCTTAGTAGTAGCGATAGACCGCCCTTCTGTCAGTGGTCTTTGTGATGCTATAGTAATATGGATTGAATAGTTTCTGGTGTTGTTTTAACCTGCAATCACGACATAACTTTTGTTCTACAATCTGGTCATTCAGTATATTCCTTAGACAGACAGTTTTGGTACTATTGTAATGTTGGCAGTTGTAAGTGTCACACCTTTGAATGACATTCTGCTGGTGGTAACTTTGTTGATGTTGTAACAACTAAAGATCCCTCCTTTGTCGCAGTAGTATACCCTCTTCCGTTAGGATCTGTTCGAATTGAGTTCCGTCCCTTATGCCAAAGTGTTCAACTAACTTATGGTCTAGGAATATGATTATGTTGTTTTCGACGTTGTAACATTCCTTGCATGATGAAGAACTAGTAGAAGTTGGAAGAAGATTTTTCTGGATTTTTCTGGATTGACTCTTCATTGTAGCAGTTAGTCTTAATTAGCTGGCTGTCTAACGTATACCGTGGTAACGTGGCCATTTAGCATCTAATCCTAAATGGTTCCTTCGACTGATTGTGCTGGTCCTGGAAAACTTACACAATCAGTCGAACTATTCTTTTGTCTTCTCTGTGAAATAATCATTTGTCGTATCACGGTATCATATGATTCGCCCTTCTTACCAAGGGATCTTAGCAAGTCCCTTGTATTACACTTAAGTTGTATGGTAGTTAATGACCCCATATCATACTATATTAGAAGAGCTTGTATTAATAATTGAGCGTACTAAAATACGATTGTTTCAATGTTTGATACTTTAATTCCAAGTGAATATTCGTTGAGTTTGGACATTTCATTGTCTTTCTCTTCACCAAACCCTTGTGGTTGAATTTGAACACTAGGGTTTTTCTTATGTCCTCTACCACCAGTTTTACCAAATTCTCCAGCTTTTGCTTGTCTTTCCTTAGCAAGTCTTTCATAATACAGCCTGTAACCATTGTACCCAAGTTCACATTTACCAAAGGTGTTGAGTTGCCTTCTCTCAAAGTTCCAGTCCATGACCTGCTTCATTTCATCTAATGGGTCGTCAAAAGTGTAGACTTCAGTCCTTATTATTTGTCTGCCAATGCATATTCAACTTATGTCTGTTACAAAACCAGTAAACATTGTTTACATGATATTATAAATATAAAATAATATAGGAGGTTATAATGACAGTTACCACGACCAAAACGAAACTAATACGAGTTAATGAAGAAGTGCATAATGAACTTGCAAAGCTCGGTGGATATGGTGACTCGATGGGAGATATCATTGAGAAACTTCTACAGTCATATTATCGGAATAGCAACAACATTCGTTATAATAAATCCATGATGGAAGAGAGATTTATTTCGAAAGTTGCTAGAGAGGTCGGTGAAAATATGAGACCAGTTAGAAAGAGAAATAGATATTGATGAATTTGTCTAGAAGTCTAATTTGTTGTTGTTGTTGCAGGTAGATTATACTTCCGCTGCTGTTCCTTCTTCAATCTCTCTACTTCTTCAGTTAATCTTTTGATCTCCTCTATAGGAGTGTCAGGCCTTGCAATATACTCCATATTTTTCCTATCCAATTCCATAAACTGCTTTAGGTCAACCATCATTTCATGAGTATTCCTGTTCTGCTCCTCCATCAGTTGCATCTTTTGCTTTAGTTTCTCTATGTCATCTTCTTGTTGTATAGTTTCATTATATGCGTCATAGGTCAAGATCATCTTGCATTTGGAACAGAATTTAGTGTCTGGTTTGTTTGGCTCCGAACAGTTGGGGCATTGCTTGGGCTTTAATGCATTTACTAAATTTTTGTCTTTTGTAACGATACCTTGTGCTTCTAACAAACTTTCACTTGCTTCATTCCCAAAATAATGCAAGTATTTTAAGTGAGTTAATGATTTTGGTGTCCACCCTGCATATTGTCTTAAGTAATGTTCGTTTATAATCCCTGATTTTTCAGTTAATGCTGAATGTCTTCTGATATAGGGATTCCAAGGTTTCTTTAACAACTCCTTGATTTTCTGCTTATCTTCCTCTGTAATGTTTGAAGAAGATAATAATTTTGGAAAGAACTCTGTTTTTAACTTTCGATAAATCCTGCCCAATGATGTAATATTTATCGAATTACCTAAGCTATGACCATATCCACATAACAATGTGCTGTTTGGGTTTCCACTCTGAGGATGATGATTTGTCAGCCAGTCCTTAAGATATGGTAACGAATTGATCAAAGGTATATGTCTTGTACCAGTTTTACCATTTACCAAGACTTCTGCATATTGCTGTCTTTTATCATTAGGAGCAACCTTAAACACAACATCCTTTATCTTCAAATTCAAGAGCTCGTGTGGTCTTGCTGCTGAATCACCAGCCATCGCATGATAGCACCTAATTCGAGGATCAGGACAATATCTTAAGAATAGAAGGTCATCCTGTGCCGTCCACAAGTCTGTTGGTCTATAGATTGACTTTTCTTTTCTCTTCAATTGGGGAATATTTTCTACGACTTTAGGATTAGTTCTATCTTTATGTTGCTTATTTGGATGATATAACCACTTGAAGAATCTGATTAAATGTATTCGATATAAATTATAAGTCCCAATCCATTTGTGCATTGGGTCTACACTTTCAGGTTTGCGAATTGAATCTAGGAATGCTATTATATCTTTGGCTCTGTTAACTTAACCTCCATCCATAATTAAGAATATCATAAACCTTATT
>JBEVTH010000202.1:0-4699 GCA_041156085.1 Candidatus Nitrososphaera maunauluensis | reverse complement strand
TTCCTTCTTCTCATAATACGGAATAGTAGATATTATACTTTTAATAGGAAATCCTATACTTCTTATATATAAATTCAGTAATTGTGCTTTCCTTTTCGTATTCACTGTCTAGGAGAGCGATATAGCAGCATTTGCAATATCATGCATTTATGAGATCTATCTCAGTTTGAGATGGGATGAGATCCATCACAGAAGATCAACCGATGATAACTGCTGTAAGAATGAACTTTCAGGATAAGGCGAACAGAAGTGTTCTGCAAAGTATGACTATTGTACGTCGAAAAATATGACTACAGATTATAAAATGTAATAGCCGGTTCATAGATTTTGATAATCTGATTCTCCTTCATTGTCACCTTATAAGTCATGGCAAAGAAACTCCTGTAACCTTTAATTGACTCATTACATACTGAACATCCTCAGGGTTAACTCTCTTTACAGTAGAATTTTCAGTCCGGTATAGCATTGCATTGATTATTCCAGCTATCATTTCTGCATCATAAAAGGCATTTGATTGTGATAGCAACTCTGCCACTTTGGATACATCAGTACCATTTGTGATCTTTCCACTCGTAATCAGACTTCCGAATTTCTGAACTGATTCATACACTCCTATGTTGTAGGCTATGAACGCAACTTGTTCTGGATGTATAACTTCATCAATGGGCTCCATTTATATTGTGGACTGGGATTCTGGATAATTTATTAGTATAACGGTGAAGATGAATAAAGGTATGAGAAACAATAACTTTTCTCTGATTAATCAGAGCCTTATATATACATATATACATTTGTTAACTTAAATCTATTATAGTTATCTATAAAAACTCGCAGACGTACCGAGTTTGTTGTATTAGTAGTGTTGATGAATTATACATAAAGCTATCGAAATAAAGGTTGATTATAGATGTCAAAATTGACCATGAGCAATAATAGAAGGCATCTTACGAGTGTAAAACGGCGTACATTTTCACTATCTACCTCAGGATTGTACTGCTGTGGTATTGAATATTAGCTAAAGTTCTCAAATGTTTTTAGTTCTTAGAGAGCTGCTTTGTTAAGATGCTGCTAAAACAAAGCACCCTTATTTTTAAAGATTAGGTCTCTGAACCGTTTAAAAGTCTCTGGACATTTTTCGAGCAGCCTTTCTACGTTGCTGTTTTATGTCAGATGGTTCGGATGATGGTTCAGGTCTTGGTTCTTCTCCAATTTGTCCGCTTGTAGCATCATTTAATGCTTGATCTCGCTTCAAGGGATTCTTCCTTTCTACACTCATCGATGTTTTTATATACAATATTGCTAATAACAGTAGTTATCAATTATTCTAGCGTATTTATTTTGCTGTGGTAGATTTGAAAATTAAAAAAAATTAGAGTTGTTAGACACCGATTCTCTTAGCTCATACCTCTATCCGAAAGCATTGTTACATAATTTTTGGTTAAATACCAAAGGTAGTTTCTACCCTCCTTTCAAGATCCTGTATATGCAATTGCAGTTTATATTACCTATCAAGAGAGTATATCTAATATTCGCATTGTGATTCCTAGAGGATTGCACGTGTGCCTTGTTCCCGGTGCAAACGACATTCAAGATAGGGCTGCTGTCACAATGCGAATATCACACATGGCTGCCAGGTTCATGTCTCGCTCTGAATGGAAATGCAACGAACGAACTCGGAAGAAAAAACAGGAATTCTTCAATATAAATCCGCAACGGAGTTTGGAATCAAACCGTAAAAGTAAGGTTAAGTATGGTAAGTTGTCAGATATGGTGTGGTCGATGGTATATTCCAATCCATACTAATTAAAGATAAACAAAAGATTATTACTTACCATTACCTTACCTAACCTATGGTAGAGATAGGAGCCTTACCTGTCAAGGCAAAAAGTAAGAAAGATAGGATATTGGAATTGCTTTCAAGCGGAGATCATTCTGCGCAAGATATTGCCAGGATCGTAGGCACAACTCCTGCAAATGTGTGGAAAGAAAAAAGTAGATTAAAGTCTGGAAGGACCTTTGTGAGCCGTAAGAAGACGGTAGAATTATCAACAAAGAAAACGAGCGACGAAATGATAATGGTTTCAACGGATGCACGAAGATCGAGATCAGACAATCATTATAACCGGTTCCTCGATATTCCGCAACTTGATACTGAGGGAGTTAAGAGATTATATAGTGAGTTTAGGACCGGCAAGAAACCTATAGATATTATTGCTGACAATGGATTTCATCCAGAGGTAGTAGCAGAAGAGTACAACAGGTATTTGCAGTTCAATTCGTTAGACATAGGCTCATTACAGAAAAGATACATTTCCAGCACTATGAATTACCCAATCCCAAAAGCACAGCCATTATTTAAAGAATATCAGGCAAAAGGATACCTTACCGTCGATGAATTTCTTGAACTATTGAATCATAAATCAGTTTTTGATCGCGAATGTGGAATGTCGGAGGCACGCGAACAGGATAAAAGTGAAACTATCGAAGAGGCATTCGACCGTTTCGTGAAAAATGAGAAACTAAAATCACAATATGATCAATCTTGTGTAATAGGCGAAGGATTTGATCCTTGAATTAACAATGGGAAAGTCACTATAAGTTACGTTGTTGCCTTATACCAACACTCTCATTATTTGCATTATAATTGAGAATAAGTGCTTGTCTTCCCCATTCAATAAGCCAGTCAAATTCACTTGAGCTGTCTCTATCCGTAGCGGATATATTACGATTAGAAATAAATTCTAAGACTTCGCTCTTTGTAATATGCCCGTTTTCATTTTGTTTGATCAGTTCAACTAATTTCTTGAATACATCCAATTCTATCAGTGTATCTCGTAACATTTTTTTTCTTACTTTTGTGCTAGCCACAATGAATAAATGTCCTTTTTCAGTTATGGATACATCTCCTGCTTGGACCTGAATCAAACCTAACATTTCTCCTGAGTCAAGTATTGGCAAAAGGTCATCCAACTCCAAACCCTGCTTAGAGGCAATACCTGCTACGTCCGACTTGCCACCTAAATCATCTAACACTTCCAAAAAACCAAGAAGAACGGTATAATGAACTGCTGGAATCTCCAACTTTTTTGTATACCGGAATCATTTAAATCACCAGTGATTTAAATTTTTATTTTTAGAGTAGCACTATGCTAATAATTGCAAGATATGAAAGGAGCTAAAGGCAAATGACGTTGGCGGCTACCTGAATACCACCACTGTTAGTGTTAAAAAACTCATAGAAGTGCAATTAATATCTGACGAGATATTATATACATACAGCTTTTGAGAACGTAGATCAGCAATTATCTATGATTATTATAATTAACCAGACGGCGGATAAACATGACGATAAAATCAAGTCTGTCTTATTTTGTGCTTAGTCGCATTTTCTTTTTTCATAGATTTATCTGATTCCATGTGTCATAGCATCCTGTGTATTTTGCAAGTGCGAAAGACTCTATCGCATGAATGCGTTTGTCATTACTTAGCACCAAGAGCTCTTGAGCATCACCTTTCTGAATAATGTGCACATACTTGAGCCTATCTTTTGTACTGCGATGGTTGTTAGTTTGATTCAAGAAGCGCTTAAAGCCCGTCCAAATTCATCAAAGTGGTACTGTTAGTACCGTAATGACTTGTATAATCCTAATAAGTCGTTTGTGTTATTTTCAATTGAAAGAAGCCTTGACATGGCGGGGGTCGTTGGTTCGAATCCGACCCGGCCCATTTCGGCTCTCTTATTGATGATTTCGTTTTCGTCCGTGTTTGGTGGTGTTCTGTTTTCGTCGGATTTTCGCCATGTCTGCGGCGGTATCTTAACCAGGCTAGACCACCGGCCTTCTACTGTACACAGTATTTCATTTTTCGTATACGGTTTTTGATTAAAATCATAAACAGTATCGCAAGAGATACAGTAGAATCCGATCTTCTTTAACAGCGATTTTTCTCCAATCCTAATGTAAGTTGAATTAATGCCTTGACCGCATCTTGGACACCTAGCCATGATATAATACAATATTCATTTAATTTAAAACAATGCTCTATTAACCTGACCTATTGCAAATCATATAATGTATTGAAAACAGAACAGATATCAAAAAGGTCAACCTAAGGCAGTAGTTTAATTTCATCATGAAAGTTACTTATTTTAGTCAGTGTTTTATTTTGGTAATTCATCAAATCTGACATCCATTTACAAAACCATTCTCTAATATCCTCATCTTCTTTCAGAATTGATAATAGTCTTCTTTTGGGTGGTAAATTCATAGAGCCGGGCATAATTGAGTATGGATCGAGCTCTTCTCCTTTTTGCAATTGATTTGATTCTTTACTATCAATAGTTGATATTGATTGCTTCCCAAGTGTAGAGAAATATTCTTCTGCTTTATCCATCATTGAAGAGTAGTAATTCATGGGTTGCATCACTCGAAAATCAACATCATCACAGAGGTTCATATAATATAACGACATTATTTCGTTTGCAAATAATTCATCTATATGATCTAATTCGTACAAACGACTATATTCTCTAGCTTTATTTTGGTCAATAAATTCACCAGATCCTTTTAACATATTCATATGTGAATCAGGATCATAATCCAAAGGAGACAATAATGTTGCAATTTCCAAGATCTTTAGAAAGATAGCTTCAATTTTTTGAGCGTTTTTAACTGAGTTCTGAGCGTCCTTAAAGAGTAAA
>JBEVTH010000201.1:0-4717 GCA_041156085.1 Candidatus Nitrososphaera maunauluensis | reverse complement strand
ACCTGAACGATTTGATCCAGAAAGATGGAATCCATCAGAGAAGGCTAAACGACCAAGGTTTAGCTATTTTCCATTTGGAGGTGGACCGAGGTCTTGCATAGGAGAACCGTTTGCATGGATGGAGTGGATATTAGTCATTGCTACTATTGCTCGACATTGGAAAATGAGGATCATGCCAGGACATCCTGTTATACTTCAGCCACTTATCACACTACGTCCAAAATATGGAATGCAAATGAGACTAATAGATAGGGACAATGTCGGACATATTTAAGTAAGATTTGTAAACTTGTCCTCTTTCCAGCTAACTTTCTGCGCAACAAATAATACATATATATTTGCGAACTCTCAAAATGAAAAAGTGTCTGCTTCGGATCTTTATTCTGATGACTTATTAGGAAGGGCAAAAGAATTCTGGTACAAGTTTGATAACCGATACGAAGGAGAAGATTATAATGATGAAGTAAACAGCTATATCTTAATTGTTATCTTATGAAAGGCTTGAATCCAGATATATATAATATGGATTGAATGTTTTTTTCGTTAAGGAAAGAAATGAGGGCAGATCCACTAAATTATGAACAGTCTTTCAATGCCAAGTCCAAAAATACAATGATGGGATTATAAAGTTAGTGAACGATCAGAGACGAATAATTGATAACCATCTAAAAAGATCATTTGAAATTCAGCAAGCATTTGAGTTGTTCGGGCAAGGAGTGCTCTATGATGAATGACGTGGAACCGTTCATAAAATGGATGGCAGCGATCTACTTGTGGGTTATGCAAGATGGCATGGATTCATAAGGACCAGCGTGTCGGTAGGACAAGATATTGATTATTGGTTAAAACTTGACAGGTATCTATTAATTGCATACTTGCTTCAATCGAAACTTAAGCCGGTTGACACTAACAAGATAATCCGTATATACTTAAAAAAGATTTAAGCATATACCAGTCATCTTGCCTGTCACTTGATTTCAAGAAGCTCGATGAAGAATTTATTCATTATTTTCCTTAGTAGAGGTCGACCATTGCACTATGAACGTTATTCTGATCGTTGACATGGTTAAACTCACTTAGTGATGAGCGGAATGATGAAAAATACTATCTCTGTGCTACAATGATTGTTACAGGAAATGAAAAATGGATTATGTTGTCTTTATAGTAGCTTCCTACACCTAACGTATCTTTATTGACATCTTCTGCAAACAATTGGCGAATCTTATTTACGTCTTCCGGTTTAGGAAATGATGCTTGCAATATCTTTTCTAATTCCACATCTAGTTTGTAGAATCCAGCTTTCTTGGTGAACAAGCCTGCCTTGTCAATCATTTCATGTAATTCTTCAAATGTCAGAGCTCTTACATGTGATGGATCACGAAGCCTTTCGACATAGTTATAGGCATTAATTTTATCTGCTTGGGGTGTAACATCTACTACAACAACCCTTCCGCTAGGAAGACACACGCGCTTCATTTCATTTAATACTAATGCTGGATCAATCATGTGATGGAAGCTATACCTTGTAACAACTAAAGAAAATGACGTATCATCGTATGGTAAATGGGTTACATCTCCGATATTCCATGTTATATTGTCGAGTCCTTTTTGTTGTTGCAATATCTTAGCCTGTTCAATCATTGCTGGTGTAAGATCGATTCCTGTTACGTGTGACGTAGTCTTAGCAAACTCGCAGGCTAATAATCCGGGGCCGCAAGCAACATCTAAAACTGTATCCTTATCACCAGCATCACTTAGCGCAAACAATAGTTTGAATGCTTCCTCATGTGAGTGAGCAGCCAAATTAGCAAATGGAATTGCTTGTTTTGTAAATTGATCTATGATTACATCATTATGATGGAATGAAGAGGACAGCGACGAATCTTCCATTATGAATTCACTTTTGTAACTTAATTTAATCTTGTCTGTGCAAACTCCATATAACTCATAGGTAGTACATACGGAAGACAATATGATTGTCAGATATCTAGTACGACATTAGAGGATTTGTTTAGCCTAACTTCCCGCATGCTCGTTTGACGAAAAGTTTTGATGGGGTAGGCTCGCGTACAGAAACGGATCGTCATCAGTGGTATTACGTCAATAGATCTTGATGATACATATAATACCAAAAAATAAAGTACCCGATAACAATTGCAAGCACAGAAAATAGAAGTATATTTTGATGGTCTCTGTCAGCCATATAATCCAGGTGGAATAGCGTGCTATGCTTTTGTAATAAGGAAGTCTCGTTGCGATGACAAGGTTGTAGAAGGACAAACAATCCATAGCAACTATAGACTTGCCGCAGAACCTTTTACAGATGATGCTAGCAATAATGTAGCAGAATATACAGGTGTCATAAAGGCCCTGGAATGGCTATCGCAGACAAATAATTATGATGCCAAGATCCTAGTCAGAGGCGATTCTAAGCTTGTTATTTATCAAATAAAGGGTAAATACAAAGTTAAGGCTCCAAGAATAGTTCCATTATACCAAACCATCATGTCTCTTATTCCTAAATTCAAAGTTCTAGATATAGAGTGGGTACCGCGGGACCAAAATAAGGAGGCTGATAGGCTATCTAATAAAGCGTATCAAGAAGTTTTGGAGAATAATCCTGCATTGATAGAAAAGATTAGTGGACATTTGGCTACAGAAGAACAGATAGAACTACTACACCATCTAGGCATAAGGCCTGAAAAACACCTGAGCAAGATGGAAGCTCGTAGGATAATCAAAAAGGTTAATGCAGTTTCCTGACTACCTACAAACTGCTCAAACAATGATCGATTCTTTTCATGCCAACATTTTTGACTATATCAAACTCATCATCGTATTCATTCCACGAATTCGAAGTCATATTTCAATCCTATAATAGTTCGATTCAAACTATGTTGAGTTGTTTTCTACGCATCGCAGTTTAATTAGTAACCGCATGTCTGCTTTGGTAGGATATTGGGAATAAAAAACAATTGTGTACCATCTCTCAAATTTGTACGTAAATACTCCAATCTCCACTACATCCACCAAAGCCAAATTCGTGCTCAAATTTGGTTTAAAAAGAGTGGAGATATCCTTACAACATTCATCCACTTTGGCGTACTTTTACTATCATCATAATTATTTCCCAGTGTTTATGCAATAATAATAATAACATTAAAGGAATCAAGGCTCCTCGTTCAAATTAAGGGTGGTAGACATCTAGTCTGATTAGAATAATCTCTTTCGTAAAATTTATGGAAGTTTTTCAATTTTTATCATCGCTGCAAATAATGCCTTTGGAAGTGGATCTAGAGTTCCTTGATAAACTGTTTCTTTTATACTATCTATCCTGAAGCATTTGCTAAATAAATCTCTTATCTCACCTTGCGAAAATTTGTATGGACCTTCCTGCCTAGGTTCTTTGTCGCTAAAGCATTTTAGGAATAATATTCCATTATCTTTCAATATTTGTCTTATTTTGGTGATGTATGCTTGTCTATCTGTCGGTACGAGAACATGAAAACACCCTCTATCAAAAATATAATCAAATTCATTCTCTTTGAGATTGGAATTTAGAATATCATCTACTACGAAATTAACATTTTTCTCATTAGCATAAACATTTCTTGCTCTTTTAATTGCAGCTTCAGACAAGTCAGAACCTATAACATTAAACCCACGTTTAGCAAGCAATATAGCTTGTGTCGCTGGACCAGTACCAAGGTCAAGGAATTTACCATTGGTAATTTTTCTGCGATATAATTCTTCTTCTAAATCAGAATCAAGATTTTCATTGTACCATGGCATAGTCTCTACCTTTTGACTTTTGTATAATGTCTCCCAGTCAGGAAATTCTTTAGACAACTAGGAAAATCTAGAATCTGCAAAGCATATTATACTTTTAAGATAATCTACATCTCTTCCTCAATATCGTTGATTAGTATTATTAGGTAAAGAAATGATGAGATGCAGCAAAGTATTATGGAAAAAATCATTCCCAGAAAATTGATATGATTTTTACATACCGGAAGTGAGTAGTATTTTTTACACCGTGGAAATACTAGCAAGGCAATGTTAGGAGATCAAATAGGTGAGGAAAAAGGTAAGATAACAGGTCAAAGAGTATTAGAGGTAGTAAATGGAGTCCCAAAGATTGAAACTTCTATGTCTATAATTGGAAAGTACAGAGGTGTTGAAACTACAGAAATAGGCACATACTGGTCTTCTCCTAGGCCTGATGGAGTAATGTATGGTGAAGGTCAAGGCGTAATAACCGCAAAAGATGGCTCGGAGATGGCAACATGGACTGGACAAGGAATAGGAAGGTTCACCAGTCAAGGAAAGATAAGGTTCATAGGTTCAATATTCTTTAGGACATCTTCAAACGGCAAACTAGCATTCTTTAATAATTTAGTAGGAGTATTTGAGTTTGAAGCAGACGAACAAGGAAATACCTCAACTAAAATATGGGAATTGAAATAGTAATAGGTATCTATTTTTATTATTTATCGCAGTTCTTGCCTGCGTGATGATGCGCCGTAAAGTATAGGTCTGTTAACCTTTTCTGGATGCGTAACAGTAAGTCAATAATATCATGACAGTTTAATTGAGCTCAGAAAAGTGGGCAACAGAATACTACTTGGCAATTGTTATCTTCTCCTAGAGCACTTTATCGTATAGTACTGTGTGCAAATATATGAACCCATATATATAATGGGCCCAAGGGGGTTTG
>JBEVTH010000200.1:0-4717 GCA_041156085.1 Candidatus Nitrososphaera maunauluensis | reverse complement strand
CGTATGACCTATCACTTATATTTTAGCTGTGATTTGAATATATCCACAAGATAAACATCAAGGGAAACATCAATTTGTATGCGTGTTAATTGGATCTTAATCTAATATTTATGGATTATAAAATTTAATTATATAAGCCAGAAGTGAGATAGACTGAATAAATAAATAATGATTTATGGTAATATCGATAACTCTACAAGAGTAGCTTTTTCAATAGCAGGAAGTGACTCAGGAGCAGGTGCAGGCATACAAGCAGATCTGAAAACTTTTTCAGCATTAGGTGTCTACGCTTGTACAGCAATTACAGCAATCACAGCTCAAAATACTCACGAAGTTGCAGGCGTTTTTGAAATAGAAACAGAAATTATTAAAAAACAAATTAACTCCGTGATGGCGGATATCCCTCCAGACGCCATAAAAATTGGTATGGTTTATAGCAAAGAAGTAATACAGGCTGTCAGCAAATTAATACCGATTTCTAAAAGTCCTATTATTCTGGATCCCATTCTTGCAGCAGGGAGCGGAGCGAAGCTTTTACTTGATAATGCATTAGAACACCTTATTTCAGATCTGATTCCTATTTCGACCCTAATTACACCAAACTTGATGGAGGCAGAAAAATTGACTAATGTAAAGATCAAAAGTGAAATAGAGGCTATTGAAGCGGCACGTCAAATAAAAAAATTCGGTGCAGAAAATGTCATCATAAAAGGAGGCCATTTTAACAATAAATTTGTCGCAGATTTCCTTTTAGATAGTGGAGGGAGATTAGTCAAATTCACAAATCCAAGGCTTGCGATCAAGGAAACTCATGGTTCAGGTTGCAATTTTTCCGCGGCCGCTGCCGCTTTTCTAGCAAGAGGATTCAGCGTAGAAGATGCATGTAGTTTAGCTAATCAATATATTCACAATGCTATAAACAATGTGTTAAAGCTAGGTAGGGGTCTTCTTGTTACAAATCCAATATCCGGATTATATCAAAACGCTAACAGGTACAGTATCTTGAAGCAGTTACAAGTTACAATCCATAAGATTCAGGACTTGAATAATTTCGGCAAGTTAATTCCTGAAACTCAATCAAATCTAGTATTCGCTCTTCCTGACGCGAAAACAATACTTGATGTTGCTGGAGTAAAAGGTAGAATCATCAAAATAGACAATTCAGCAAGACCAGCTTCAGATATAGAATTTGGTGCTTCCAAACATGTTGCTTCTGCAGTTCTTTCATTTATGACAGTTGATCGCTCAATTAGAGCTGGAATGAATATTAAATATGACAAAAAAATACTGCTGCTTTGCAGGTCGTTCTTTCCAATCTCTTATTATGACAGGAGAAAGGAGCCTAGAAACATTAAGAAAAAAGAAGGTATGACAATATTTTGGGGGATAAGACGTGCATTGGCAAAAAATCCGAAGGCACAGATCATTTGGCACAGAGGAGATATTGGCAAAGAACCAATGATTGTGATATTCGGCAAGGATCCAGCAGATGTATATAATAAAACTAAAAAAATATTGGAAAATTATTAATATCTTATAGTATTACGTTAATACTAACGAGGACAATATGTCTCCTATGAATCTAATATTTTTTGTTCTGCAAACGGAAAAGTAACGATTACATATAATAATCCAAAGCCTGCTTTTCCTTCCACAGATTAATCCTTTGATGCAGCCACGGATAGAAGTTTGGATTCCCATCTTCAAATTCCTTTTTCATGATCCTAATGATCGATTTCGAAACCTGTCCAGGCCGACCGTAGATGAATTTCTTATTTCTCAGCGTGATTCCCAATCCTTCTTTTCTATTAAACGTCTCTTTAACTAGCGAAGTGATCCATTTTGGGTTGACGGGGGGAACTAGTATATTGCTTTTTGCGTCAAACACTGTTTCTGGTCTATCAGTATTCAATCTAACAGTTAATGATAATACATCTGGAAAGTACAGTAGTTCTTCCTGCATAGATCCAGAATCGGTTAATTCAGCCCAGCAATGTCCGCTATCCAAAAATTCTATAACGTGAGCATATTCTCTCCAGAGTGGAGTAATAATGAACTTATCAGGATATTCTTTGGCGAGATTTTGCAATTTTCCATCAAATTCAAATACATTCAATGCGGACTTAGTAGCATTCAGCATTACTAGGACTACTCTGTGTTCCGTTTCTTTCACTAGGTTTATAATTCCATTTATAATAGAGTTGAAACGGTGTGGAGTGAGATTCTCCCGTCTATGGATATCTGCCCTTATCCATTCGCCACATTCTAGCATTGGATAAAGATCAAAAATGCTTTCATTTGACCTTTTTTCGTTTCGTTTTAAATGAATAGCATCAACAACTGAATTTCCCACAACATGAATAAATTCTTCTGGATAACCTTCTCGTATGAGGTTATCTTTATTTAATCTCGTTGGTGCAAAAAAATATTGAGTGCCTGCAGAACAAATCCAGGTATCAATTTGTTCTGGAAACGGCTCCTCTCTAGCAAGAAACCATTTACCCTCAAATTGAGCATTGATGAATTTCTCAATAATTAACTTAGTAGGATCCTGAAATATTTTTAAATTCTTGATTACCTGAGGACTCATAGATCTTAAACCCGCTTCATTTTGCGCTACTTTCTGTCCCATCCCAAAGACCCAGGCCAACGGCGCTATTCCAGCAACTAGAGTATCTCCATGAACTATTGGAAGTAGTTGGGAATCTAAGCCGAAATTCTTTCTGCAGTGTCGTCCAAATGAACCAAATTTGATTATGAGCTCGCTTGCTTTTTCCATAAGGTCACCGCGAATTTGCAGATTGCAAGCAACGGAACTCTGTAATTCGAATTCTTTAATACCAAATCCCACTAATTCATCGAAATGTTGACCAGTATCAATTATAAAAACTGGCATTTTTTCTTTGATGGCTTCAACAACAAGAGGCGCTTGTTTGTAAAAATCCGGTTTCGTACCTATGACTATTGACAGAATAGGGCTATCTTTTTCTTTTGCTGTATCAAACATACTTTTAAGTAAATCTGCACGGACTTTAATAGGAAGAATGTTTCTTGCTACATCAAGTTCCACATGTTTATCTTCCTTTTTCAATGAATTTCATCGTCCTTTCGACCGTATCTTTTTGAGTTATTAATTAAATAACCTCCTAGACAGGCTACGATTATGCCACTAATAATGAAGACATATGGAACGCTATCAATGCCTGCAACTTTGTAATCGCCATTAATGTTTGGTATTATCGTGCTCACAAAACTCATACCGGCAATAAGTACAATCGCTACTGCAACTAATATTATTCCAGTGTATATTATCTCGCGTGTTTTTTGAAATCCGAAAATTATACCCGCAAGTATTAAACTCGGAACTCCCGAAATGGATATAACTTGTATGAGTACTCCTTCTGGATCCACATATATTCCTGGACCTTTTTTACCTTGTGTTCCTAAGAATAAGTAAAAAGATATCATCAATGCTATGAACATCATAGCCATGCCGAGCGATGCAAGTGATATCCAAGTCTCCAGCCTTACCATATTATACTAACAATCTCGATCTACAAAGTATCTAAACGACTCTGCTCTAAGTAATACCAACAAGTCCTGCCAACTCTTTTCTACATGCCGAACCCAATACTTCTGCAGATTTTTCTGGTCTGACACTGTTAAGGTAAACTCCGAAACCGCGTTCTAGACCCGACCAAGTGTTTAATTGCGGATAAACTTCGATGTGCCAGTGTATCTGACGGCTATTTTTTTTTTCTGGCGACAAATGGAAAACTAAATTGAAAGCCACATCATCCAATGCCTTAGCCATGCCTCCAAGTGTTGCACGTAGTATGAGTGCGAGATCGCTGATTTCCTTTTGAGTGATTCTCGAAAATGCTGTAGTATGTCGTTTCGGATAAATCCAAAATTCGTATGGATAGGTAGGTGCCCAGGGAGAAAAGGCAAGAAAGATATCAGTACCTAAAATTTGTCTTGGACCGTTGGATTCAACGGAAATTATACTGCAGGCAGGACAGTTTCCGTTTTCATTCATGAATCGGTGGGACGCATCAGCTTCTAATTCTATAATTGGAGGAATTGCAGAAAATGTTACAAGATTTAAGTGAGGATGAATAACTGATGTCCCTGCTATTTGGCCACTATCAACATAAATAGAAACATAAGTGACACTTTTTTGTGTATATAGCCATCTGACCCTGTCTTGAATAACTAATAACACGTTAGCCCATTGCTCTACAGATATTTGTGATAACTTCTGGTTATGTTCTGGCGAAGCAACAACAATTTGGTGATATCCGTATGCTGGTTCGCTATAGAGAGGCTTATCTGTATAGACAGCAGTACAAGTGGTGGTCACTGCTGGATTACTACTCTCAAATACCCTAACACACCAGTCCCCTATAAAATTTTCTTCACTGTCTGACAAGCGCTGAAGCATACCATCTTTTGCCACGAGAGCAAGTAATGCTGGTTCTGTCATAGATTCATTTCCCGGGCAATACGGACATTCCTCATCGAATGACTTTTCGTGTTGAGCCCTTTCACTTATTTTTGGCACTATTACAAATTTATCAAGAACATAGTCCTTTCGTAGATCTGCCAAACCAATCCCCAAAACATCGTGCAATCGTGTAATTAAAGGTTCTGCATCACTCAAGGGCCCTGTTAAGTTAAGCAAAGGTAATCGCTAAAGCTCAATCAGTCTAATGCT
>JBEVTH010000199.1:0-4750 GCA_041156085.1 Candidatus Nitrososphaera maunauluensis | reverse complement strand
CAGCTTTTTTTCGAACAAAACAGACGCTTGCTAGACCAAATGCTGGATAACCAGACTGTAAGACACCGGCGCCACCAGCAATAAGAAATAGAGTAAATCCATACGCAGTAATAATCATATAATCTTTCACATTGCTTTGTTGACTCACACCCCTAGAAACAGACCAAAAACCTACCAGCTGCTGCTGTATTAGATACAAAGACCAAAGAATCTGAGTTCCTATATTTGTAATTAATACTTCTTTTACTTGTCTGTAATATTTTATTGCTAATTCATCTATTTAGATTTCCTACTCAATATAGACTGTAATCATTGGATCTTTATTAGAAAGGCTAAGACAATTTCTGAACAAAGGTCAGGCCTCTGATTCTACTATATCCGGAGTATTTCTAGTAAAACTACCAACTTTCAGAAGTACTTCTCTACGGGTATATGCTTTTAAATAATAAGGATTAAACAAAAATTCAAATTTGACCTATTAACATATTACAATAATATGAGCCAAAATGTTAAAGGGAATGAGAATATGCAAAATAGTCAACAACAACAGTCATCAAGCCAATGGGCTCAAATAATAGGACAGGTTATGGAAAAATTATCTGGTACAAATATGTCTACCACAATCAGGTTTGACAATCTTGAAGTCGATGTTCCAAGAGCACAAGGACCTGGTGGTAGAGAGTTAGGTGGCGCCAAATGGGTAGTTAATGGAGAAATAGTATGGACAACAGAGGCGCATAAAGCAACAGGTGGAGGATAAAAAAACATAGACTATTTTTTTGTTAATTTGTGTTTCTGACATACTGCGAACTTATGCAATCAAAAAAGACAGAGGTAAAACAGAACAACGAGTGATGAGGATTGTCCCAACATATGGGAATATAATGTACAATGATTGTATCCATCACTGTAGCCTGTGTTGAAACTAGAAGGAAACTTATACAGTAGAGCCTTCCATTGCTCAATCTAGACATGCACTATTCCTATCGTTTTTATATATGGCGAATTGCTATTTTCATCATAGCCAAGATCAGCCATAGTTAATACTCTAAAACCATTATCATGCAAATACTTCATTTCTGCATCAAATAAATTTAGAGTAGTTGCAGACGATTCATTAGTGTCACTTACATCAGGATATGTAATAATATTATGATATCCTATTATGGGGATTGCATTTATTGTTCCATTTTGATTTAATTTGTTTTGGCTGTTAAGCTCCTCAATAAACTTCCCAAACATTTGGGAATTGTTATATGAATTGCCATGTTCAATGTGCTGCATACTCCATTCTCTAATAGAATACCTATTTGCAAAAGTTAAACTACCGTTATCAAAATACGTTCTACAATCAGTCTGGCTTGAATCATGCTTCCATCCGTCGCAATAAAGGTACATTAGATTAGAGTGACCATCTATTGCTAGATCATAATATTTAGCAATTGTATTTACTACAGTTGCATTATTAGTTGCAATTTTTTTAGAAACGGCAAAACTGGTGGTATTAATGCCATGATTTAACAGACATTGTTTTGACTGACCTACTTCAAATTCTAGATCTTTGAATGATAAATCATTCAAATCCTTATGTTGTATGGCTTTGGTTCCGTAGTCCATCGTTTTAGATCCTATGGTGTGATCCTCCTTGTACAGTTGCACTATCTCCTGCCAACTCATCTGTGAATTGTCTGCTCCTACTCTATTGCATGTTACAAAGAAATTGGCTTTAAAGTCGTATTTATCCAAGATTGGTTTGTCATAAATATACTGGCTCTTATACCCATCACCGAAAGTTAGAATTACTACCTTAGTATTGCCTAAGCCGTTGAAAATGGGTTTTTTGATTATTTCCTTTGAATGCTGATGCTGATTGTTGTTGTTGTTTATGAAGATATGGAATATGACTATATGTCGCAACTGGCAATAGTCCTCCTAAAGGTAATACCAATAATGTGATTATGGAAATAACAATAATAATTGAAATCCCAAAATTGACTTTTTGCATTATAATACCTTTTTATTGTAAGTTTACTTTAATATTAAGAAATTGATTAACTTTGTAAGTTAACAACGTTAAGGAGCACCAAATCTTATGCCTTCAGCTATACCCATGTAGTGACCTGGTATTCCTCCGGCAAAATCCTGACCGTGTCTGAATTGTGGTCCTGCTTTTAATGGTTGATATTGTTGCTTCTGTTGCCGTTCCCATCATTCACACAGAAAATATTGCAACAGTTAATATCGTGTTATTATCATTGCTATGTAATACGTTTCTATTCTATTCAAAATATTCATAAAGTATTTTATATTTTATCTCATGAAAATATACGTATTAGAGGCAATATATAGAACACAAATAGTTGATGCTGTTCCAAAAAATTGAGGAAGATATTTGTTATCCAATGCATGTATTGATAGCAAATATCAGTTAATATTGTTGTTGCTATTATTAATGTTCATACTGATTTAGGGAGTACCAATATTTGGCCAACCATGTTAGGCATATGTATGTGGCAGAAGTAATTTATGGTTCCTGGGTTGTTTGCTGTAAATGATATAGTGTGGATTTGTCCTCTTAGAAGTGGAAAAGTTCCAACTCCGTCGACAGTTATGAGATGATGTACGCCTTGTACTCCTACAAAATGGAGAGTGACTATATCGCCTTGGTTGACAACTATTTGATCTGGGGAGAATGTAAACGATCTGAAGTCCCAAGCTCCTACTTTATTTGGTTCTGTTATCCTAAATCCTCCTCCCGTAGGTATTGTAGAATTTATAGGGGGCTTCTCTGCTGGATGTAATGGAGTATTTTGGCTGCAAGTGTCACAAAATCTGGCTGCATTTAAGTTTGTCATTCCATCAAGGTGTACTGTATTAATCCAGAATTCTTTGTTGGTTGATCGGTTTGGATTAACTGATACAGCAGAGTTTGATGCTGTTCTGTTACTTCCGTAACTCTGTGCTAGTGCGTTTTGTGAAATTTGGTTATGCATTCCAAGAATCATAGCAGCAGAAGAAACTATTGCTATGATAGTTGCTACTGCTATGATTGTCGAAGGTTTCTTCATCGTTCTTGCTCTTATTTTTTTGTTATTCATTTTTGTTCTTAGAATGATGTTACCTTCATACGGTAATAAGAATAGAGACAAATTCCAAGTGCGGATTCCATCTGTGGATTCCAAAACTGGAATTGAGCAGTCTGTTTTTATATGAAGTTATCACTATAAGAATCAGTTTGAGAAATTGATAGCTATACAGACTGAAATACAGATTACTCAATCTGTTATTTATTTTATCGCCGCTGCAATTCCTATTTATCTTACTTGTATATTAAAGAAAAGAAATGTTGGTAATAATAATGATAATAATAATGATAGCAGACATTTCAAACTACTGGCAACAATACTTGCAGGTTTTGTTTTAATGCAAGCCTTTTCCCATATTGTGGGAGCGCTTGGTTTTAACTTATTATCGAAAGGAATACTGGAACCTCTTTCATTTGGCACACTGCTTTTCTTTGGAGTTATTTATTTTGTAAATAGGTCAAAAGCAAAAATGGAGGAATTAAACTACAATGATAATGAATCCGACTGAGATCAGCTTCTTGTCTTCTTCTAGTGGATTAACGTTGATCATTCTCTTCATGTCATTAGCAATATTTGGATGGCTTTCTATACGATATAGAAATATCAGGAGCTTTGAATTTCAAATATCGATATTTATTATAGTTTATGTTGTTGGAGAAATAATAGAGGATTATAAAATGCCATTTTTCTCAGCTTTTCCTTATATTGGATCTCAAATTCACATACTATCAGCAGTATTTTTGGCTATAATGTTATGGCTAAGATTATACTCTGTTCGAAAGAGTGGAAGAAATATGATTGATAAGATTCAGCCAGCAGAAAGCAATATTAGCAACGGTGGTACTGAGAGTAAGTAACAATATTTATATATAGATATGTATTTAACGAACAACAAATCCACCGTCATTACATGTTTAATCTAAGGAAAAATTTTGCCACCCATCTTTTTGCAATATTGATATTTTGCTCGGCTTCTACAATAACTTCATTATTTTCGACTATGAGAATTTCTTGATTAAGCAGCCATTTGAATTTTCTAAATGCTATAGTACGAGGAATATCGTTATTCTCAGCTGAATAAGAAAAGTTGGAAAAATCAGAATCAGCAGAGTTGGATCCAAGGCCATTGTATATTTATGCCATGAGGTACCAATGACTAGGGACAGATATCAAACAAGGTTAGCCAAATTTTTAGATTTTAGCTATATCTTCCAAGTCTGACCATTTTATCAATCCAGAGCAACTTAAGGTATGTGATTTTACACGCGGAAGTGGAACTCTACCTGCATCATCTTATTCTGCATTAGAAGATTTATACAAACTTGAAAAGTTTCAAGAAGGTAAGACAGATTTGGATGGTTTCCATAAAAATATTCTTGAAAATAATATTTGGGGTTTTGATGTTCTAAAGTATACATTGCAGATTGCGTCTTTAAATTTAGCTTTTCATAATCTATCAACAGCTCTTACTAACTTGCATTTTTATGCAATACCCTTAGAGTAAACGATGATACCGCAACAAGAATATCTGTATTAGATATCAAAGGTAAGAGTGAACCGCTTCCAAAATTTGATCTGATAATAATGAATCCGCCGTTTACAAGATCTACTGGAAGAGGGGGAAAAGAACATGGTGGTTTATTTGGATTACAATATTAAGAGTG
>JBEVTH010000198.1:0-4777 GCA_041156085.1 Candidatus Nitrososphaera maunauluensis | reverse complement strand
TTGATGGTACGAGTGTATATTTAATTAGAACTTCATATTTAGAAAATAATGTTTTTGATTTATGTGTTAGTGGATTTATCTTCTCTTCCCCCTAAACTTTCCTAATAGTTAGTTGTAGTGTCAATGGTAATAGTAATAGTAATAATAATAACTTGCTATCAAATGCAGTCAAAAACTCATTTACTATCTAAATTCACCATACCCTTTATTAATTAGAGATAAGAGAGGGCTTGTTATAAGAATATCTTTTTTCATGCTACCTTGTGTACAAATACTCACTGCTTTCTGCAGGTTTATTATGGTCTTGTTCATCTTTTCGTTATTGGCAGAATTTAATGGCATTACTTAAGAAGTTCATAATCACCTGATTAATTCTTGCTTTATCTGCTTCTACAACAGCTATAACGGTTACTATTATTTCAGAAATCATTATGATGAAATTCTTTGTATAATCTATATTTTTGAAAAAATTTCAAAGTACAATATTTATTAATCTATACCCAATCCAATAACAACTGCAGAAACGATCAAAATGTTCCAATCATTAAGCCTGGATTGTATATGATGTAAATCGTGATGAATGTTATTCATGAAAAATTTAAGAAGTCGCAGTTAACTAAATTTTTGTATCCACATTTTCCACATTCATTGTACGCAATGGTCAAGCAGCAACTCTAAATCCAGTCTGTTTATATTGAGCTGAATAAGAAAAAAAGTCGGCATATTAACATAATTCGCTTTATAATTATGATAGATCAAAAGATAGCAATTATAACAATCCATGACGTAAATCCATTACACGCACAAAAAATATCAAAAATATCAGATGAACTAAATAAACTAAAAATCAAATACAGTCTCAGTATTGTACCATATTATAACAGAGAATACAATCTTAAAGACCATTCTGCCTTTTGTGACCAGATTTCTTCATTATTGCAATCTGGGAATGTAGAACTTACTTTACATGGATTATATCATCAGATAAATGGAAAAATAGAAGACTTCGATTCAGAATCAAAAGAACAAGAAAAGCAAGAAATCGAAAAAGGATTGGATATTTTAGCAGCGACTGGTAAACTACCAAAGCCCTCTATGTTCATACCACCAGCATGGCATTTGAGCCGCCAGGCCATAGATGCGCTAAAGGAACTACACTTTAGTATTTCTGAGTCGAAGTCAAGCATCGAATTTATTCAAAAAGGCAAAAAATACATACTTTCGACTGTTATGAGTTGGGACGAACAAGGAGACAAAGAGAAAAATAAACCAACGCTAAAGCAAAACAAAGAGATGTTTTATAATAGATTATTTGATATCGATGGCAAAACTAATGGGCTGTTTAGAATGGCCATCCATCCCCCGTACGATCCTGATGAAGCATTAGCAGACCAAATTGAAATGATAAGATACCTGAATGAAAAAGAAAGTTATGAATTTGTAAGGTATTCAGATTTACTTAGATTAGATGAAGATGAGATCTCTAACAAACTTATGCTACAAAATGTTTGATCAGGCTTACATGTACCTAAAGCAATTTGCAGCAAATGGAGATACGTTGATTATATTAAATGGTAATCCCGCATCGGAAATACGTAATGATGGTTCAGCACGGCAATCCTACTTGTTCTCCCTCAAATCAAACATAACAACCACCATCAACATCGCCAGATCATCATAAAGGAAGCGATATCAGATGATAATTCACAACAACCGGCGTTAAATACTAAGAAGAAGTAAGGTTTCAGTATCTAGTTATTTCCATTATCTAATTTAGATATCAGATATCTCCATCAGACCTCTATCGATGTTGATGATTTTGATTAATTAGAGCAGGCAGTAAACGGTGTAGATTCGATATTTCTAATGGGAACGCCTTTTTGAAGTAGGGAGGTCAGAAAGATATAATTGCCAATCAGAATTAGCCATAAACATTTCCTTATATATTATCACACACGTATCTTACTTGAGAATTTTGTTGGTAAACGAACATGGATAAAGAGGAACACACTTTTGATTTAATAGTGATAGGAACTGGTACTGCTGCTTCCACCACCGCGTCAGAGTGCATCTCTGCTGGATGGAGTGTTGCTATAATAGACTCACTTCCGTTTGGTGGAACATGTGCTTTACGCGGATGTGATCCAAAAAAAATCCTAGTCGAGGCAGCAAAGATAATTGATTCAAATCAAAGGCATGAAAACAAAGGTATAATCGGTTCAGCTGGAGTCCATATTAAATGGTCTGATTTGATACATTTTAAGCGGACTTTTACTGATCCTTTCCCAAAATACAGAGAGGATGGTTACATTAATTCTGGGATTGTTCCATTTCATGGTCACGCGCGGTTCATTGGTCCAACTACTGTTAAAGTAGATAATGCTAATAACACTATCCTCAATGGTAAACATATTCTAATAGCCACAGGTTCAAAGCCTATGAACCTAAATGTTCCTGGTTCAGAGAACATTATTACAAGTGATCAATTCTTAGAGTTAGGAGATGATAATTTACCTGACCGAATCGTATTTGTTGGTGGCGGATACATTTCATTTGAATTTGCTCATATTGCAGCACGGGCGGGAGCAAAGGTTACGATTTTACATCGCGGTAAACAACCTCTAGAACACTTCGATCCAGACCTTGTTAATAGGTTGGTACAACGAAGTAGAGATATCGGGATTGATGTCAGATTACAGGCAGCAGTTAATAGTATTGATAAATCATCATCATTGTTATCATCATCGACGACCTTAAATGGTGATGGTAGAAACCAATTAATGGTGTACTATACTTCTGCATCGGACATTTCTAAAAAAAATAAGCAGAATAGCGATGAAGTGATATCAACAGTAGAATCTAATATGGTGGTACATGGTGCTGGTAGGGAGCCGAACATTCATGGACTTGATCTGATGGAAGCAGGCGGCGTAGAATATACTCATCGAGGCATAACGGTAAATGAATATCTGCAAAGTGTTTCAAATCCAGCTATATACGCAGCAGGCGATGTGGCTGCTAACAAGGGCCTACCACTAACTCCAGTAGCAAGTTATGATGGATCTATTGTAGCAAATAATTTAATCAAAGGTAATACTCTTAAGTCCAATTACGTTGGCTTACCTAGTGTTGTATTTACTATTCCACCTCTAGTCTCTGTAGGTCTGCAGGAAAAAGAAGCAAAAGACCAAGGACTACGATTCAGAATTAAGCATGAAGATAGTTCTGGCTGGGCATCATCTAGGAGAGTAGGTGAAACCTGCGCAGCATTTAAGGTGTTAGTTGAGGAAGATACAAATCGAATATTGGGAGCCCATATCCTGGGCCCTCATGCTGAGGAAGTTATTAACATATTTTCGATAGCTATTAGATTAGGACTTACCACGAGGGATCTTAACGATCCAATACTTTACACTTACCCAACCAACTCTTCTGACATACTATATATGCTATAGATATAATAGTGGTCCGGCTCAACATAGGTAATAGAATAAGAATGTTAATTAATTTCCGCTTCTGTAACAAGTATTGAATAACAGCCGAGACCGCATTGTTCATAAATCGGTTTTAAAGCTTCATTGTCTGCACCTCCTATACAACATGGCTGTTCTTCCAATACGTACAAGGGTCTGAATTTCTTTACATCAAAGGATCTGAAAGATTTGTATGTTGATATAAATACAGAGGATGACCTATCAATACAGTAGAAAAATAAAGAACGAAGGTTGAAAATAGAATATTGTTGTTACTAAAAGATAAGGTTGGAGTAGTTACAGGTTCTACCAGAGGAATAGGGTTTGCAATAGCAAGAGAGTTTGCAGAAAATAACGGTGCGATCACCATTGTTTGTTCTAGGGTTAAAGAACAAGCGATAAGGGCAGCGGAGCAAATCAAAGGTAAAGTGTTTGCGGATGAAATTGATGTAGCAGATGATTACAGTGTAGGAAAATTCATGGAGCGAATATTATCAAAACATGGGCAAATTGATATTCTAATCAATAATGCGGGTTATCCATTTGATAGTAATATCTGGTATAAAAGATTCCACGAAGTTACAAATGAAGAGCTACGCAAGATTATTGAAGTTGACCTTGGAGGTTCGGTAAGATTATCGAGGGCGGTTATTTCTTCTATGCTCAAAAAAAATGCAAATAGAGCAAGAGAAGGGGGGGTAATAATAAACATCTCTTCAACTCCTGCAATAGCAGGATATACTAAGGGCGCTCCATATACTATCGCCAAAGCTGCAAACATAGCATTGACAAAATGTATAGCGATGGAGTATGGTAGTAATAGCATTCGATCTTATACCATGGCGCTTGGCAATATTGCAACATTAGCAACATATAATTCAATGACTGAAATCGATAGAAATAAAGCTGCTGAGGAACCTTCAATGAAAAGATGGGGTAAGCCGGAGGAAGTAGCAAAGGTTGCTGCTTGTATTGCAAGTGATAATTTTTCTTTTGCGACAGGTAATACTATTGTAATTGATGGAGGTACTGTATTATGGTAGATAGAAGATGCTTATCTATAACTTTTGTTATCTGACACCCTTGATACCGTCATCATTACCTTGATATCACTTAATATCAATGCATTAGACCAAGGATGGAGAAAATGCTAAAATCAATAGAGTATAAATGACCCTGAAATTTCTAATAAAAAATAAAATGCTAAAAAGGTGGCGCTATTCTATGAGTATGAGTTACTCATTAGTTATACTGTAGTTATGTTATTTCTGGTTCTGTTAACTTAACGGTTCTTAATAATGTGT
>JBEVTH010000197.1:2700-4800 GCA_041156085.1 Candidatus Nitrososphaera maunauluensis | reverse complement strand
GTGTTCTTGAAGTACCTATAAATATCAGGTATCGTCACTTAAATAACACATCAAAGAAGAATTCGGTTTTACATGGAGCGAATATTCTGTCGACAATTATCAGAATTGCTGTTGAAAGAAGACCATTATTATTCTTCGGTCTTGCCGGAATTATTTTAATCGCAATGGCAATAGTAACTACATCTGATATGTTACTAATCTTCAATAAAACAAGGTATTTTAGTATCCCTCTAGCATTAATAACACTTGGACTAGCTGGCATAGGTTCCCTCCTAATAATGGCGTCATTAGTTTTTCAGGTACTAAAGAGGATTCGAGAAAGATACGAATTAGCTGATTCCTTAAGAGATATGGGATAGACTAGAACACGAATGCCCTAGTGAATTTATAGGTAATCAACCCGTTCACAAGTAACCAGTTTATGAATTTAAGAGTTGAATGAAGTAACTTAAAATTATTAAAAGATCAGTTATTGTATCAGCGTTTTTAAAGAATCATATTCAAAAGAGATTGTGATCATGAGAGATAGTGAAAAAGGTCTCCAAAGTATTGAAAATGCAGAGGAAGATGTATTTCAAAATGATTTGTGATTTTCTGGTATGTTTATGGGCAGCTAATTCTTCAACAACTATAGAGCCAGGTCTATTAATGGATCAAGGATAACTTGATCAAAGCAACAAGTTCAAATATATCGATAGAAGACTTGAACTTAAGATGAAAATTATGGATTATGCAACTATTGCGATAATTGCAGTTTTATCAGTGGTTACAGCATTCGTCGGATTGATGACTTTTGCACCTATGACAGCACATGCCAAATCTTCTAACATGAAGGATGGAAATTTAATTCAACAATGGTCTCCGGGATTATTGGGAATACTCGGACTAACAGGACCGTCAACACCATTATTTACTCCAGGAACTGTTTATGTTTTTGTAGTCGGCCCCGGCAACAGTCTATATTACCAATTTTCGAATACACCAGCAGGTTCTCCGGGGAGTTATTCTGGTTGGATACGATTAAATGGAGCCCAGAGTACTCTTGGTATTCCTAGTATATTCGAATGGCCACCTCACAGTGGACAAATCGTAGTGTTTACAGAACTTGCTGATAAGACTGTTGGATACAAATTCGTTATAGGTCCTTCTCAATATCCTCTGACTGATTATTTCAATCTAGGCGGGACTTTATTCAGCAGCCCATTTACGATTATGACGGGTTGAGAAACTGCCTCTATAACACTTGCAAAAACGCCGCCTAATTTATTATCAGCAGAGAAATTGAACTCATCTAGATGTCCAGCTCTCAGACATGAAAATATTAGTTTCAACGCTTCACAACAAAACCATAAATACCAATGGGACACATACGTGAGAGTAGCATGAGTTCGATAATTAGTGCAAAATTGAACAAAAATATGTTAAACTCCTTAGTAGCTAGTATCGTTATAGCAACAGCCATTTTCCCATTTCTACCATATGCTGCAGCTGCTATCGGCACAGCGAACACGACATCTAACAACGCGACAGTAGGTAAAGCCGCATCTATCAGTACAACAAACGCTACCACCTTCGGAAACCCATTATACGTGTTACATGAAAAAATTATAGGTAGAAACGTTGTTAATTCAACAGGTGATGTAGGTAATCAACATATTCAATTAACCTGGAATGGATCCGGAATAATAAGAGGAATAAAAGTTACAGACTCAGGACAAATGCTGATCAACTACGGACCTCCTGCGCATGGTGTTTACAAGATTCCGTTATATGCTAGCGGCCATGGAATTCTGACTAGTATGAAGAACGAAACTGCGGGTTACACCTTTCAGTCAATAGCATACACAGATAAGAATCAAACCAGCAGATTCAACGGTTTTCTAGTTTTTACAACCCTTCCCACAATCGGAAGACTGGGGTTCCTTGGGACCCCGAATAATATGATAGGTATGTACAGAAGCGATATACCTAGTAATGGGAATGTGACTACCACAGTGTGGCCTTGGAGGCATTAACAAGCCACTTTTAGTGGGATCCTTTTCTTTATTCACTGTGATATTATGTAAATTCTGCAGTATTCATACTTCGTCAGGTTCATAC
>JBEVTH010000197.1:0-2600 GCA_041156085.1 Candidatus Nitrososphaera maunauluensis | reverse complement strand
TTCATACTTCGTCAGGTTCATACATCGCAGATATACACAGGATGCATTTTATTTAAAGAAGTACTCAATTAATCGAGGATATTATGATTTCTTCGTAAGATGTAAGTAACAATATTCTTAATATTGGTCATTTGTCTATATAATGATAAAAAAAGCGATGGCATGTCTCAGGACAATTCTTTGACAAATTCTGCAAGAGAGCTAATAAAATCTAGTGGTTTACTTGTCAAGGTATTACATGCCTTTCTTACGTTAAGTGAAGAATTTTTTGGACGAGAAGCATTCCAACGCATTTCGTTTAATGTAACTGGCTTTATTAGACTTCTATCTAAATTCCACTCAGACGCTATCTCCAATGCTTGTTTGAAGCGAGAAATTTGTGAACTTCCAGATAGATGTACAATTCCTGAGTAGCGAATCTCAATTATCTCAAGTAGCATCTCCGCTAAGTTGTATGCATATGTTGGTGAGGTTGTTTGGTCAGTTAGAACATTAATTTCATTTTTTTGAGATAGATTTCTAATAACAAATAATGGGAAAGAAATCTTTTTTGAATGCATTCCGAAGGGCGTACTTGTTCTTGCAATACACCAATTCTTAGAATCACATTTAATTAGTTCTTGTTCTCCTAATAGTTTTGTCATTCCATACCAATTAATTGGATTAGGATCGTCAGATTCATTGTAGTTTCCCTTCGCTCCATCAAAAATGTAATCTGTAGATACATGAAGTAAATAACAATCTTTATTTTTTACTATGTAATTGACTAATGCACGTACTGAAAGGTGGTTGATATTATCTGCAAGTTCTCTCTCCATTTCACACCGATCCACATTCGTCATTGCAGCTAGGTTTACTATTATATCTGGTTGCAACTTATTCATTAATTGTTTTAAGTCTTCCGTTGAAGCAGAGAGATCTACAAAGAAAGAATTCTCAAAAAATTTATACTCTGAGTGAACGATGGCAAAAAAACGATATTTTGACAAATCAATTAACTGACAGAGATAAGATCCTACTAAGCCAGTCGACCCAGTAACAAGTAATCTTTTCTTTTTAGGGTTCATTTGGTTAAACAATTCTATCTCTTCCAGTCTTGACTCCAAGGTTGCATGTCGAGAACCTTGGAACTTAAAAGAGGACTCCACCACCATTCATTATTGAGATACCAGTTTACTGTTTCTTCAAGTGATGTATCAAATAAATATGTAGGCTGCCATTGAAGTTCTTTTTTTATTTTCGATGAATCTAAAATATATCGTCTGTCATGTCCTGGCCTATCTTGGACATATTCAATATTTATGTTTGCGGTAGGATTATGTTTGTGCAGAATTTGGCCTATTCTAGTCACAAGTTCGAAATTGCTAATCTCATAGGAAGAAGTTATATTGTATATGTCGCCAGGTTTGCCGTTAACGAGAACCCTGTTAATCGCATTTATATGATCTTTCACATATAGCCATTCTCTAATTTGCCTACCGTCTCCATATAATGGCACAGGAAGTCCCCTAAGTGCTCGAATGATAGTTTTCGGAATCAGTTTCTCTGGAAACTGATTTGGCCCGTAATTGTTCGAACATCGGGTAATGATAGTTCTTATCCCATAGGTTTTGTTATATGCTCTTGTCAATAGATCTGCCGATGCTTTTGAGGCAGAGTATGGGTTATTGGGTTTTAGAGGAGACTCCTCATCAAAGCGTCCTGTATATGAAGCATCACCATATACTTCATCAGTTGAGATTTGAACGAATAATTCTACGTCATGCAAACGACAAAATTCAAGCAAAGACAGTACTCCATTTACGTTGGAATTCACGAAATCTGTTGGATTTGATATACTCCTGTCCACATGTGTTTCAGCGGCAAAATTTAATATAGTATCGATGTCTCTTGTTCCCACTAAGGACTCCAATGTATTTTTGCTGGTAATGTTGCAATTCATGTAGTCGTATCGTTTATCATGTATGTCATTTAGGTTGGCTGGATTAGAACCATAGCCCATAAAATCGATGTTGATGACAGAACTGATTCTATTGTGTTCACTGTTAGATAATAGCTGACGAATAAAATGACTGCCAATGAATCCCAAGCCACCAGTAACAATTATGTTCTGCAATTGCAACTCATTCTTAGGCGCTGGAGATTTATTTCCGTTGTGGAATTTTATAGTTTCGTAATGCGAATAAAGTTATTTCTTTTTGCTTGAATTCTTGTATTCCAGTAGTACATTTCAAACAATAAAGACGACTGTTTGAATTCATCTGCATTATCGATTGTGGTGCTACAGTCTATGAAACTCCATTTAAATAATAATCCTGTTCCTAAGAATACATATTCTAGTCAGGAACTTTCGTCTATTTGTCAATACAAGAAAATCTTTTTTATGAAGTGTGTATAACTAACTTCTTCAAGGATAGATTAGTTGTCTTACTGATTTTATTCTGCCTATCTCTTGAATAATCGTAACAGATTAACTTATATTAAATTTCAAAAATGTTATCAAAGTTAGGATTGAATATTCTATATGTAACACAATTCTTCTCATCTAGAGGTGGTGGTGAAGTCATATTCTACGATTTTGCGGAGGGAATGGCTAGACG
>JBEVTH010000196.1:4752-4838 GCA_041156085.1 Candidatus Nitrososphaera maunauluensis | reverse complement strand
TTTGGGTAATCTAGTCCCTACAACATCAAGTCATTTGGGTAATCTAGTCCCTACAACATCAAGTCATTTGGGTAATCTAGTCCCTA
>JBEVTH010000196.1:0-4652 GCA_041156085.1 Candidatus Nitrososphaera maunauluensis | reverse complement strand
CAGTCTCATATTCTCAATAATTTTATTTAATATGCAATAATATAGAATTATTAACTAGCTTGATCTACTGGACACTGCCCTTCTCATGTGTTGGTGATTTGTATATTTTAAAACTGAACTGAAGCCAAATCTGTCAAGTGTTGCAAATGTTTCTTCGGCGCACAATCACATATTTTACGTAGCTCGTTCTTTGCCTTAGTCGAATAAGATAGATAAAGCTTTTCCATCCTGTCGACGAATTCTTTTGACTGATCATTTTTCTTTACTAGTACATTGAAGAGTCTGTCTTCGTCATTCCAATCGAGTAAGTCATCATGAATTTGGTATGCAATTCCAAGCAAATTACCAAAAGTTGCCATCGCATGAATTTCATCCTCTTCTCCTTCTTCCAGTATTGCACCTACTTTTGCAGATGTCTCAAAGAGTGAGGCGGTTTTATGTTCAAGAACTTTGATATAATCATCCTCTGTAACCTTAAGGTCTTTAGCAAGTTTAATTTCCATCATTTCGCCTTCACTCATTTTTATTGCAGCATTAGAAATTTCACCTGAAACACGTGGGTTATTTAACTTAGAACCAATATTGAGAATGATGCCTAGAACAAAATCGGCAGTAAGAATGCTATTGTTATATCCATACTTTACATGAAAAGAAGGTTTGCCCCGTCGGAGGTTTTCTTCATCGATGATATCATCGTGAATAACAGATTCTGTATGAAGAAGTTCTATTGCAGAGGCAGCCATAAACGTATCTTCGCTCAATTTCGAAGAATTTACCCTCCCTAGCTTTACGCTTTCGGCAGCGAGTACTAAAATAAGTGGTCTAATACGTTTGCCTCCATCGCATGCATACCTTAACGGTGCGTAAAATTCAGACCATGAATAAAGATCAAGCTCACGCTTGAGTGCATCGTCAATTTTTGATAGATATTCACTACATTGCTCCATTAAGGGGTTGGCTTCCAGGTTTCTTCTATTCAAAAATTCTGCTCTTGCCTACGATATCTTCAAATAATGATCATATTAATGCTTTACCGAATACAAAAAATATCGCCAGAAAGTTGTGTCTGTGAATTGATTGCTCCGGCCGGGATTTGAACCCGGGATCTGCGACTCGAAAGGCCACAATGCTTGACCGGATTATGCAGCTGTTTTGATGCTATCAGCTACTACACCACCGGAGCACTCTATAAAAGTTTGAAATTCATTTGACATAAAATCTTTTCTTGTCATTTTATTAATATAAATTCTTTCAAATATGCACCAGGTCAGAATATTTTAATATTTAAAATTATAACTTTGAGCACTCCTTATTATCAAATCCTGTGTCTCTTCTAGGTGACGTTGCTGTATTAAGACAGTTAAATTAGTTCGAGATATTCACGATTATATCGATTGTTCTCGTATTTTAGAAAATATACAATTTTATATCCGCGGTTTTGCAATATGGTGTAATTGTATTACATAATGGATTATGCCCTACTATGCATACAAGTAATTCTAGAATATCTAGATTGATGAAAAGTGGTCTGATAAAGAGATAGAAGGCATATACGCGTTAACAGAATTTGGAAAGGTGATTGAAGGTATCCAAATGACTATAGAAAAGGTAATTAGTAATTATTACTGGATTTTAAAGCAGTTGATTTATTTGAAGAGAGTGCATTTTCAAAGATGAACATACAAAGGTATTGGACACTTTAATAGACAGTGCGAATACAAAAGAAGTCATTCTTGCAAGGATAGGTGCTCCGTTTTATATACGAATATGTATTCAAGGAGAATAGGATTTGTAAGTACTGTGGATGGATTGATTACCGTTTAAAGCTGATATAATCGAATAAGAGATAGCTGCACCAAATCTTGATGGCATCTAGCAACTGGAGTGTTTTCACGTTCAAACATACATAACCAATAGCTGTTGTTCTATCTATGTCTACGTATATCTGCCTTCTTCTCTTTTTCCTGTTGTACATGGTGTAGTCTATCTTCTTCATGTAAGAAATCCATTCCACAATTGTGGCATTTTATAATAGACTGATGATGTACTTTTCTTGCGTGTTTTATTAGATCTTGATGCTTCTCAAACCTCTCATGACATAACTTACAATGGTTTTTTTCACGATGTAAGAACCCCATCATATATACATATATAATATTGTACTTGTTAGATATAAGCAACCTGTTATAATCTTAGACATTCGAGAATGTATGAGATAGGATAGAATAGTGATGTTCATTGTTGTCCTTAACATATGCACAATAAGATTTATGACAATTATGATATACAGAATGCCATATTTGCGTTAATATCTTCAACATACAACTCCCAGATGGATTATAATAGCTCGTTTATATCAGTAGAAATCTCTTCTTTTATTACATGATTATTAAGCCAGCCTTAAGTTCCCAATCATTCGGAATACTGAATTATTTTGAGGATCCGGAACTTGGAAATTATACATTTCTTCAGCGTACGCTTGTAGAATATTGAACTATTCATTTGTTACTTGTATCCTATAACCTATCTTTCTTCACTCATTTACAATATACACTATACTTGAGTAGTTTAAATAATATATATACAGAAATTATACATTTTATCGTACCTCACAGGGGGGTAGGTGGGGTTAATTTTCAAATTGAAGAATCATTTGTACGGAGTGGTTTAAACGATTATGTGACACATAAAGGATCGAATCTTTTTAAAACATTGCATAAAAACGAGCAAACAATAATAAAAAAGTTCTACCGCTATTTTTAGTGGTGATTATTTCTCTTGATTTTTAGAACACTTTTTCCACTTTAATTATTATGTATTTGTTTTAAACTGTTATTTCCTATATTTTTTCTTCTGACAGATCACGTCAAATCGGTTTGGTTTTGAATGGCATGATGATATGGTTGGTGCAACTTGTGGTAGAGGAGAAAGGAATGAAGCAATTGTACTGTTTCCTGTAGCATTATAGGGACGTTCTTTTATCAACCAATTGGAAGGATAAGATAATCAAGGGGTAACTAATGCTAATCCTTTTGTAATAGCAGGTACTGCAGATCCAGCCGCTGTTTCAGTTCAAGTATTCAACGGTGGCACTGCCATAGGATCTGCAACCGTTCCAGGTGACGGTACATGGTCACTGAGTTTACAGGATCCATAACTGCTGCAGCCACAGATAAAGCAAATGATCCAACAAGTGGTATAGGATATACTAACGCTCAGACATCCTGATAGTTAATCCAGTAAAGCCAGAAAGTATAATTTCTTTATAGTTTCTTTATGCTAAATGTGAGAATATGTTTCCTACTCTTTGCAGTCATATAGTGTGCTAAAGTGAATCTATCGTTACGGCAGCGCTGCATTTACATAATTGGTGAAGTCTTGTTGATTTACTGGCTTTTGAATAACATCGTCTAACTTCACATCAGGCAAAATACTAACCATTTCCTTTGCAGCATCCAGAGCAGATACAAAAAGAACTTTAATGTTGGGATTCATTGCCTTTATCCTATAATATAGTTGAAGCCCATTAAGACCAGGCATTCTTATATCCATAACTACAAGATCATAGTATGAAGGATTCACTTGTGCAAAGTGTTGCAGTGCCTTTTGTGACTCAGTAAATGCATCTACATTACAGCCTTCAATATCCAACAAAAATGTTTTGTAAGTAAAGAGTGTGTCTGGCTCATCATCTACCAACAAAATATTATGAGCATTTTCTTGCTTGTGATGTTGTTGTAGTAGTGGTAGTTGATCATAGTCTAGATCATTATATGACTTCAAACTCTTATGTATTGGAGTAATGACGGTATCCAGTCTATTCTTGCTTACCAATACTGAATACACTGGATAGGAACTTTTGGAGCCAGCAATTAAATATTCTCCTATCTTTTTGAAATTATAACTGTCGTCATTACCATTGCTGTCATCAGCGAGAGAGGAAAAAGAAGATTTGATTCCTGCGATATAATGATCATATAGATCATTACCCACTACCATCCCATTTGAAGGTGCCATAGAGTTTATTTTTGCACAAATGTTCATGGTAGAACCAAATAAATCCTCAGTGTCTGGAGAGGTTATTGACCTGGCTACCTCTACGCTACCGTAGTCGGCACTAATTCTGTAATAAAGTGGCGGTAATCCTCCTTCTTCTCTTAACTTTTCATTTATGGTATTGCTAGCTGCTATCATGGTAATACCACACTCTATAACATCTATGAAAGCAGATCGATTATCAGTAGAATATGTTTTTGGGAAGAAGTATACTAAGCTAGTTCCTGTATTCTTTATTATCTTTGCATCAAAATTTCTTGCAATTGCAGCCATTGTGTTAATAAATATTGAGTAATATTTTCTAATCTTCTTTGCATCCTTGATTTGAAATGTAAACCCAACAGAATCGACCATACTAACAAAAGATACACAATAGCTTTGTGATTTACTAGAGAAGGATATTTCCTCTTTGTCCAATACTTCTACCACCAAATATAATGATTGTATCTACACTATAGTTACTCTTATTACTTTAGTATAACAATTTTTTGTTTCTTAGACATGAATGTGATTTGTTAAAGATGATGATTATATTTACATTTTTCGATAATTCCTGCATTCTCTCTCCTCACTCACGTCCAATGAGAAAGACATGT
>JBEVTH010000195.1:0-4845 GCA_041156085.1 Candidatus Nitrososphaera maunauluensis | reverse complement strand
TGCTACTTCTGGTGCTACTTCTGGTGCTACTTCTGGTGCTACTTCTGGTGCTACTACTGCTGTTTCAGGACCAATCCTGTCTATTCCAGTAGGTGCTTCTACTCAAGGAAACCCAGCTTACGATCCTAATCCTATGACTATCAAGAAAGGCGATTCTGTTCAAGTACAAAACAAAGATCAAACTCCTCATACAGTTACCAGTGGAAAAGGGCTAGATGATCCAGCCAAGGGAAAATTGTTTGATACGAGCATTATTGCCCCTTCGGCGACAGTAAAAGTTAAAACTGCTAGCCTGAATTCAGGCGAGTATCCTTTCCATTGCGAGGTCCATCCGTATATGACAGGAACACTAAAAGTACAATAATGATTGAGACAATTGTAACGTAAAAGACTCAATTCGTATAATTTATCTGTGCCACATAGTTAATGGCGAACTCATATATCCAACAACCTGTTCCTTGTACAAATACTACCTATCTGGCTCAAAAATGTAATAGTAATACATTTTATAGTCTGAAAAACAAAATGCTTTTATTGATATGATGATCCATATTTATAGCAAAATAGGTGGAGATGTGTATTGGTATTAGAACTTAGAAAACCACGTCCAATGTGGGAAATTCTGTTTTCGACTCATCACACTGACATAGGCTTGCTTTACATGATCACATCCATATCATTTCTAATGATGGGTGGTGCATTAGCGCTTGCTATACGTGCAGAGCTCTTCTTGCCGGGTGCACAGATATTTTCAAGTCCTAACGATTTTGAACGATTCTTTACAGTGCATGGAACGACAATGCTCTTATTATGGGTTATTCCTTTTGGGGCCGGCGTAGGGAACTATCTCATACCAATTATGGTTCGATACAAAGACATGGCATGGCCAAAGCTGAACGCTGTGGCGTACTGGATGATTCCTGTAGCGGCTGCGTTAATATGGTTGGGATTCTCAGATACTGGCTGGACTGCTTATCCTCCATATTCTATTATCAGAGCACCTGGACCTGCAACTGATATGTGGATCTTTGGCATGAAAATATTGGGTATTTCGTCTATCCTCGGCGCAATTAACTTTGTAGTTACTATCCTTAAAATGAAGCACCCTGATTTGTCGATAATGAAAATGTCGTTATTTGCATGGGCCACATTAACGACGTCATTTATGGTAATTGTGTCAATGCCAACCTTTGCAGCCGCAATGATCATGATGTATACTGATAGGTTAGGAATATCAGGTTTTTTCAATCCTGCCATGGGTGGAGATCCAATCGCATATCAACACCTGTTCTGGTTCACATTCCATCCTGAAGTGTATATATTCTTGATACCTGCAGTAGGTATGGCCTACGAGCTTATACCAAAGTTTTCAAGGAAACCGATCTTTAGCTACCAGTCAGGAGTAGTGGCCTTAATATTGTTATGTACTATTGGATTTGCGTCATGGGCTCATCACATGTTTGCGACTGGTATGAGCTTCACTGAAAAGACTGTGTTCATGGTTGGAACACTCGCTGCCGTACCTGCTTCATCAATGCATGTATTCAACTGGATCGCAACGATGTGGGGTGGTAGGATCAAATTTGCTGCACCGATGTTATTTACAGTTGGTGGCATCATGCTCTTCTTTGCAGCAGGTGCAGGAGGGGTAGTAAACACAGCAATGCCTTTGGACTTCATCACCCACGATAGCTACTTTGTGGTTGGACATTTTCATCTGCTACTGATGGGAACTGTTTCATTGATTTTCACAGGATTCATCTATTATCTATTCCCATTGATCACGGGAAGGATGTACAATGAAAAAGCCGCTAAAATTCACTTTATATTGGCATTCATAGGAATCATACTGGTATTCATGACTCAACACATTTTGGGATTATATGGACAGCCGAGAAGGACCTTTGACTATTTGCCAGTTCCTGCACTGATTATTATGAACCAGATTGCAACAATAGGGGCATGGATAGTTGGACCTTCATACTTGCTCTTCATTGTGAACTTGGTAAAAAGTGCGGGCAGCGGTAAACCAGCAAACATGAGCGATCCATTTAAGATTGGAGAGGAATACTATGACTACACGCGACGAGAACCCCATCATTAAAACCACATCACGACGAATGGCAAAAGGAATTGCCATCATAGTCATCATGATGGCTGTAGGCGCTGCCATAGGGGTTCCTAATTGGCATAACTTTGCAAAAAATCCGCCTCCTGTCTCGTCTATTACAACTAAGGCGGCAACTGCTGGCGGGGGTGGTGCTTCCAGTACACCTAGTGCTGGCAGTGCTACTCAAAGTGCACAGCCTACTTCTGCACCGCCAGGAACTACATCTATAACTATTTTGGCAGGCGCTTCTACTCAAGGAAATCCCAATTATGACCCAGCAGATGGTAAGGTGCCTCTTGGTAACAAAGTAGTATGGCAGAATAAGGACAATACTATTCATACAGCGACATCTGGAACCGGTGCTTCTGATCCAAATTCAGGTAAGATCTTTGATACAAAGTTTATCACTGCAGGATCAACCTCGACACCACAACAGCTCAAAGGTGTAAAGGTAGGAGACACGGTGCAGTATTATTGTCAAATCCATCCTTATATGACTGCAAAATTTACAGTAACTGCTGCGGCTGCTAAAAGCAGCTCTGCTTCAGGTTCTGCTGGCGGTGCTACTACTGGTTCTACTACTACTACTGCTGTTTCAGGACCAATCCTGTCTATTCCAGTAGGTGCTTCTACTCAAGGAAACCCAGCTTACGATCCTAATCCTATGACTATCAAGAAAGGCGATTCTGTTCAAGTACAAAACAAAGATCAAACTCCTCATACAGTTACCAGTGGAAAAGGGCTAGATGATCCAGCCAAGGGAAAATTGTTTGATACGAGCATTATTGCCCCTTCGGCGACAGTAAAAGTTAAAACTGCTAGCCTGAATTCAGGCGAGTATCCTTTCCATTGCGAGGTCCATCCGTATATGACAGGAACACTAAAAGTACAATAGTTGAAATGATGTCAGCATGCAGATATCACTGATGTCAGCAACGGAGCCATGATCAAAAAATGTTCCTCAAAACCCTTTCTATTATCACCCTTGTATCTCTTTTTTGTCTTATTTTTATCGGAGGTTATGTTAGTGCATCTGGCGTAGGATTAACATGTCCAAGATGGCCTCTTTGTCCTGCCGGATTTGTACCGATGAATGAATTTATTATTGAATATTTTCATAGATCCGTTGCTGCTACAACTGCATTATTAGTACTTGCTACTATGGCTTTTACGTTAAAGTCTAAAATTGCACCAAATGGAATGAAAATGGCTTCAATAATTGCTAGTGGGGCTGCAATAGGTCAAATAACGCTTGGAGCAGTAGTAATAATTGAGCGGTTACATGCTGTTTTAGTGACAGTTCACCTTGGACTTGGACTTGTGCTATTTGCTATGATGTTATTAGTTGTGTTGTATTCGTACGGATTATCCAATAGTGAAAAGAGAGAAGCAAGAAAGTCATCTTCATTACAAGCATCGACTACCAAATCGGAGTAGCTTACTTGTCTATCTTGACAGGTTCTGAAAGGATGGCATATGCGTTAAACAAATCTGCCATTCTCTTAGTTTTAAAGTTAGTTCAATGCCTTTAGCCACTGCTATCTTTGTCTCTTTTTCTGTAACCTCTTCTCCTTTAGGGGGCTCTTGACAGCGCTGCGAATTCATTATCAAAGTTATCCGGTTGCGATTTGTCAGAATCCTGAAATTGAGATTTCAGCAAATATCAAATAATAAATGCCTAAATTGATACTACACTTATAATTATATTCCTTTGTATTATTGCTTAAGGGTTCTTATGGTCTAGTAAGATATAAAACCTCAAAATACTAATTCAATTTCTTATGTGGAAAGTAATGACGCCAAGAAAAATTGTCTTCGGCGAAAATGCTGCAAAAAAGTTTGAATATCCAAAGAATTCGTTAGTTATTACAACAACTACACCTGATATTTACAACAAGTGGATAGATTATATGGAAATAAAGGACTATGAAGTTTATGACAAGGTTACACCTGATCCTGCGCTCGAGACTGTTGAAGCAATAAGAAAGGAATATGAAAGCAAGAAAAATATTTCTGCATATATTGGACTTGGCGGAGGAAGCTCAATGGATGTATGCAAGTATCTTGGTAAAATTACAGGCATTCCAAAGATTCTTATCCCAACAACTTTTGGAACTGGTGCAGAAATGACCACTTATGCCGTCATAAGTTTCGAGCATAAGAAAAAATTATTACAAGATGAGGCATTCTTGGCAGATGCAGCGATTGTTGACCCCTACTTCTTACCTGGAACACCATTTAATATAATGAGAAATTCTGCATGTGATGCAGCTGCGCAAGCATCAGAAGGTTACGATAGTAAACTAGGTAACCCATTTACGAAACTGTTTTGCAGAGAAGCTTTTGAAATCTTAGAAGATGCCATTATCAATGATAAACCGCACCTGTTACCTTATGGTGCAATGCTCTCTGGAATTGGATTTGGAAATTCGTCGACAACATTAGGTCATGCTCTATCATATGTATTTTCAAATGAGGGAGTACCACATGGATATTCTCTATCATCATGTACCACTGTGGCACATAGATTTAATAGATCAATGTTTTATGAGCGATTTAAGAGAATTTGTCAAAAACTGAAGTTTGAACCATTAAAACTCAAGCAACCACTTGATCAGGCAGCAGATGTTATAATGCCAGATCGAGGGCATCTTGATAACAACCCTATTCCTGTTACAAAACAGGATATTATCAAATGTCTTGATGAAATTGTAAATCAAAATCCTTTAGCCTGA
>JBEVTH010000194.1:2879-4891 GCA_041156085.1 Candidatus Nitrososphaera maunauluensis | reverse complement strand
CGACGAACTCTAATTCATCTAAGTTGGTTAACCTGCAACGATCGAATATTGTGGACACATTTTCGGCAAGAGGATCGATAAGTTCCCTAATTTACCAGACCCGAATAAACGGGACCTCTGATATAGTCACTGCAAAAAAATTTATTTTGTCAGGGGAATGGCTTATTCAAGCGAATAAGGGAATAATAACAGCTTTTGTATGCAAGTTCAGTCAGGTTCTTGACGACGGGATGCGCTGGCATACACACGAATTTGTTAATTTCACGGCCAACAAAAATACAAGAGTTCACTTGACTCCAGACAATAGCGCAACATTCTCTGGAAGTGTTGATGTAAAATTAAATAATACTGTTGTCTGGAAAGGCATAAAAATAACAATTTCCATTCTTAAAGGAAACACAATTGTCTTCGTATTAGATGACAAAGCTATAGGAGACCATTTTAGGGATCAGCCAATACACGGCACTGTTCTAGAAATCAAAAAGGGATAACGTTTACCTTTTCTTACACCTTATTTCAGCTGAACTATTGTTATTCTAGAAGGAGCTTTTGAAGCCATCAGTCAGTTTCTTATGATATAGGCTTTTGCATTCTTTGATGTTATTTGTAGATGTAGTTTGTTTGTAATCAACGATTTTTGTTACACTTTTCATCTTTTTCTTATCATATATTGATTGAAGAAATTTGTAGCAAATAGGGCATACTTCTACCACATTGAATTCACATCCATTGTTATACTTTAACATGAACTATATAAGTTCGAGAATTTTATATCATATCTTTCTTTGATACCGTATCAACCGGAAATCTTAGCAGGCGTCATAGTAATATCTATCTGAGAAGTACAAGAGTCAGTAGAATGCGACGACAACAAACAAGCTCCCACAGGACTTTCAGTCACAAGAGTCATAACATGCAAACTTGAGTGTATAAGTATATAACGTGTAAAAATCCGTGTTGGTTTACCTTTTTTTAACTATTCTAATGATGTCGTGGGATATTAGATTCTACATAAACATCTAACCATTTCAGCAAATTCTCCTCTTTTGTTGTACTATTAGTCATAATTTAGGCCAAACCAGACATGGAATAAAAATGCCTCTGAGTCATATCAGCTTTAAATGGAACCTGTCAATTTGCTTTGGCTAGATAGGTTTAAAAAGTAACAAAGATGTAAATTTGACGTTGGTAGATAGCTCTTGCGTTTTCTGTTCAATAATTGATGGCCGCCTTCCTGCTGCTGAAGTATATCAAGATAAGAATTTCTTAGTATTAATGGACAAATACCCTATAAACGTTGGGCACACTCTGGTTGTTCCAAAGTTACATTATGATAATTTACTTTTAATGCCTCCAAATGAAGTCGGTAGGTTATATTCTGTAGTTGCTATCATTGCTGAATCTGTCGTCTATGGCGTTAACGCAGTTGGGTTTAACGTAGGACAAAATAACGGGAGAGCCGCTAATCAAATTGTTCCGCATGTGCACGTCCACATTATACCAAGGTTTGATGACGATAGTCCAAATGGCAAATGGCCTATAAGACGTGTCGCTTCCCACAACGAGCTTTTAGAAATTGCACAAAAAATAAGACGCTTCCTAAATTCATCTCTTGCTAACAAACACACGCTTAGTTCTACTATGTAATATTCGAATAGTCAAAATTTAGAATAGATGCTTTTTATATCCTATATTAAAAATAATAAAATATAACTTAAGGTTCTTAAAGTTTTTGTATTCATCCCTGGCTGTTTCCAGTTTTCTTATTTTGGCTATTAGTTGGAGATTGCTCAGAAAAAATTTTGAGATCCTGTGGATTCTTCATTTTGTTCTTATATTCTTCAAGATATTTCTTTGCTTCTTTTTTTGACTCGAACCTTGCTTCCCCTCTAAATGAACCATTCTCATCTATTAGACTGATAGCATTCCAGCTACCATTTTTGCCAAGCTTTTTAACAACAAACATCTGTTAAAAGATGATAATCTATCAGTTATATTTATTTAAATAAATA
>JBEVTH010000194.1:0-2779 GCA_041156085.1 Candidatus Nitrososphaera maunauluensis | reverse complement strand
GCACTTTATTCCGGGGGTAAAGATAGTACTTTCTCAATATTTAAGATCAGAGAGCTCGGCCATGAGGTAGTATCCTTGATCACCATGAATCCTTCAAGAGACGACAGTCTTTTATTTCATTATCCAAACATTGAGTTAACGCATTATCTTGCAGAAGCTATGCAAATTCCTCTAACTAAATCTGCCGTAAATAAAAGCTCTAAAATGGAGGAATTTCAAGCGTTGGAAGAGGCAATTATGCAAGTTAAGTCAGAATACAAAATTCAAGGAATAATACACGGAACTATATCAAGCAAATTCCAAAACGATTTAATCAAAAGAATCTGTTCGGATAATCAACTGGAAATGTTTACGCCTTTATGGAATATCGAACCTTTACAATATATGAACAACCTCTTATCTGAAAAATTTGATATTAAAATCGTAAGTGTCTCTGCTATGGGATTGGAAAGAGATTGGTTAGGTAAATCACTTGATAAAAATTCATTATCTTTATTGGAATCATTAAGCAAAAAACATGGTTTTAATTTAGCATTTGAAGGCGGCGAGGCAGAAACGTTGGTAGTCAATTGTCCATTATTCACCAAAAAACTTGATATCAAGAAAGCAATTGTTCACTGGGACGGCCAGCGGGGAATATTTGAAATATTGGAAGTTACATTAATACCAAAATAAGCAAGATGCTTGATAATTTAAGAACAGGTCTTAGAAATGCTCTGAAAAAGGTTGTGGGAGCGACAGATATTAATGAAGAGCTTATTGATTCGCTCTGCAAAGATGTTCAGAGATCATTACTTCAATCTGATGTTAATGTAAAATTTGTTATTTCGATTACCAAAAACCTAAAGGATCGTGCAATAAATGAGAAACCGCCTAAGGGACTCTCGAAAAAGGATCATATCATAACTATTCTCTATAGCGAACTCGCAGTGTTGCTCGGATATAGTGGAGAAACGATCAAAATTGTTGAAAAAACACACGAGTATGACGATAGGGTCATTTCATTCAAACCAGATAAGCAGAATATTATTCTAATGCTCGGAATTCAAGGTAGTGGAAAGACAACAGTTACTGCAAAACTAGCTCGTTGGTTAACTAGACACGGTTATCGTGTGGGAGTCATTGGAGCTGATACCTGGCGGCCTGGAGCACTCACCCAATTAAAAATGAATTGTAGTAAAATCAATGTTGATGTATATGGTGAGGAAGAAAACGAAAACGCTGTGGCGATTGTAACCGACGGATTAGAATATTTCAGACAACAAAGTATTGACATTATAATTATTGACACTGCTGGAAGACATAAGGAAGAAAAGAGTCTTTTAGAAGAAATGAATAGCATGTATAAAGTAGCGATACCAGATCTTGTGTTGCTAGTAATAGATGGAACCATTGGTCAACAGGCTTATAATCAGGCTAAAGCATTTCATGAAGCAGCTTCTGTAGGCGGTATCATTATAACAAAACTTGACGGAACTGCCAAAGGAGGTGGAGCGCTAGCTGCTGCTGCTGCTACGAATTCCAGGGTAATGTTCATCGGAACAGGAGAGCGTATTGATGACCTTGAACAGTTTTCTCCTACTCGTTTCGTTGGAAAGCTGCTTGGGATGGGTGATATCAAAGCTCTGCTTGAGATGGCAAAAAGCCTTGAACTACAAGCTGATGAGAATCAAACAAAAAGATTATTGAGCGGCAAGATCTCGATTGAGGACTTTTATGCCCAGATGGAGAATGTCGGAAAAATGGGATTTAGAAATGTTATCGACAGCTTACCTGGACTATCAGGTATGGTTAAAGAGGATGATCTCGATGTTCTTCAAGGAAAGATGGAAAAGTGGAGATTTATTATTCAATCGATGACAACTAAAGAGAAAAAGAATCCTGATCTTATTAATGATTCGAGAAGAAAGAGGATTGCAAGAGGTGCAGGAATGACAGAACACGATATCAAGGATCTAATAAAACAGTATAATAATTCTAAAACGATGATGAAACAGACAAAAGGTAGACAAATGCAGGGAATGCTCAGAAGATTTGGTTTTGGATAAAGGTAAACAAAAGCATATACTATCACAACGGCTAGAGAAGGATTACACCCTTTGCAATCATTGCTTTTATCGACAACTTGAACAAACTAAAGGAATAACAAAAAGAAGCAAACGTAAAGTGAGAAATTCAGTTCAGTGTTATATTTGTAGAGGATTGATGAGTCATCTTGATAGAATAATCAAGGTCATCGGTATTAGTGTGGGAAAGAAATATGAGTTTTATTCCTTTTTAATAGGAGCAACTCTGCCCAGTCAAATATATGAACGTGAAGATAAAATCAGAGCAAGGTATAAGCTTCGAGGGAGAGAAAGCATAAAAAAACAAATTTTAAAAGAGCTGGGGACTAAATTTTCGAATATAACTAAGATGAATCTTGAACACATTATCCCAGATATAAGAATAATTTTTGTTATCGACAGCAAAAACTAAATCTTTGTGAACGCAAAGACGTCTCCACTAATTCTGATCGGACACTATGTAAAGAGGAACCGCGGGTTACCGCAGAAAAAAGTTAAATGCACTAATTGTTTTGGGACAGGATGCACTACCTGTAATTATTCCGGTTCGGTTCTGGATAATACTATAGAGGGCCTAATAGCTACTAGGATATTGCTGTTGACGCATGGCCAGAATCCTAAGTTTTTATGGGTGGGAAGCGAAGATCCGGATAGCCTCGTTCTGGGAAAAGGTCGACCTTTTTTTTTGCAAATCTCAAATCCTAGAATTAGAT
>JBEVTH010000193.1:0-4894 GCA_041156085.1 Candidatus Nitrososphaera maunauluensis | reverse complement strand
GTGATACCCCATTCTTTAACCCTATCAACATACCCATCATCAGATCCAATCTAAAGCCGATCTAGCACACAAGCAAACAAAGAGAACAAATGGGTCTGCTTCATATCGAGCTCTCAATTTGCGAGCACGTCCGTTTAAGATTTCTATTTACAGTGTTGGCTTTGGTTTTAATGTCATCCTTTTCTTATATCTTGACTCATCTCTTGCCTCGCATTTCCTAGAAAAATATATTGTGAATATAGAGGAATAAGATAATATTACGTCTTCAACTATTATTATATGCTCTATCTGTGGGAAGCATTATTAATTAAATCTCCATAGAACACATTGTGATGCAATCTCGTTCTGATTGAGTATAATTTAGAAGTTAAATATCTTCCTGTTCTAATAATAATGATTGTTTCAAGGTATTATCCATCTTTTTAATTTCTCTGGCTAACTTGAAAAGATCATTTTCTAGTACTGCGCGTAAACTTGTATTGTAAATTGCTGCAGCAGGGTGAATTGTTAAAAAGTACTTTTGTCCATTTCTTTTCACAATTTTTCCCCTGTTTGTAGTTATCGATTTTCCATCAAGAATTGAGGAGTAAGCAGTGCTTCCAAGTATACAGATCATTTTCGGTGAAATAAGCGAAATCTGCCTTTCAAGGTAAGGGCGACACGCTGTTCGCTCATCCTCGTCAGGAATCCTGTTTTTGGGTGGCCGGCATTTTACTAAGTTCGTTATGAACACTTGGGATCTTTTTATACCTGCTTTTTCCATTGCCGTGCTTAAGATACTACCTGCAGCTCCGACAAATGGTTTTCCTTTTTCATCTTCATTTTTTCCTGGGGCTTCGCCAATAAATAGTAATTTTGCAGAAAGCTGTCCTTCACCTGGTACTGCATTCTTTCTACTTCTTGAAAGTTTGCAAAGCGGACATCCTATGATTTCACTAGCAATTTTTTCTAATGAGTCATCAGAAACGTAATCAGTGACCATTTATTATATAATAAGCTGATGTAGTTATTATATACGGTAGGAACTATTTATGAAATCTTTGGTATTGTACCTTACATGTATATACATACATTTACTTCTGAAATCTACCTCCAATTCATGAGGCACATACTATTATATACCCTGTTCATTTTTCCTGTTTATAGTACTGGAATATCAATATACAATGAAAGATTAGATTCAAACTACTTGAAGAAGACGGACAGGGACATCCTGTATTAACCTTTCAATCCCATACGTGCAATAAATCCAAGCAGAACACAATATTACACTACAATGATACGTTCAGTTAACAAAATTATTAACAGATGCTAGCTGTAACATGTATTACAGCCTTCATATTCATAATCATCGAATTAGCTAGATATATATGATATTTTGAGCATCTGGAAGTCAATTGTGGTAGATAAAAGTGATGAAGACAAACACAACCATAAGATACATGACGAAGCAGGGGCATCAATTGTAACAAAAGATAATGCACATAGTGAAAAGGTCAAAGTAGCTGCATTTTCTATTGTTGCTTCAGCTAGTCTTGCCATGTTAAAAATTGTCATTGGATTATACACAAACAGTCTTGGGATTTTATCTGAATCTTTTCATTCTGGGCTTGATACTATAGCCGCATTGATGACACTTTATGCTATAGGTATGGCAATAAGGCCACCGGATCTAAGCTATACATATGGCTATGCTAAAATCGAAAGTATATCTAGTTTAGCTCAGATAATATTGCTATTTGGAGTCGCAGGATGGATATTTTATGAAGGTATAGAAAGGATATTTTTCAAAACCGTTCATCCAGAAATTACAGTGTATTCATTTATAATTTTGTTTATCTCTATAGCTGTCGATTTTGGAAGATCAAGGTCATTGTACAGAACCGCAAGAAAATACGGTAGTCAAGCGTTAGAAGCTGACGCTTTGCATTTTAAAACAGATATATTCTCTTCAGCGATTGTTATTGTTGGACTACTTCTCGTATTATTGTTGAAAATCCCTAATGCTGATGCTTTTGCTGCAATTGCGGTAGCAGGAATGATAATATACACATCATTAGGACTTGGAAGAAGGACTTTAGATGTATTGTTAGATAAGGCGCCTAAGGGAGTAAATCAACAGATTGTAGAAACGGTATCCGGACTTGAAGGCGTTAACAAAGCACACAACCTTCGAGTTAGAAAAGTCGGATCTGAAACTTTTGTAGATATGCATATTGAAGTTCCAAGGACATATACCCATGATAGAGCGCATAGAGTTGCAACCGCAGTTGAAGAAAAGGTAAGAAAAACTCTTCCAAATTCTGATGTATTAGTGCATGTAGATGCGACAGAATCATCAAGTGAAACAATAATGGATAGAATTAGGCTGCTAGCAGCAGAAATAGAAGGTATAAGGAATGTCCATTCTATTTATCTAAGCCATATATCTTCACTATCAGACGAAGAAATAAGATATGGAAAGGAAGAACATATGTCGCCTGCAGAATCTGAGAAAAGGAATTTATCGCATATTCAAAAGATAACGAAACTACCTTCAAAATCACCACCACTACATTTGTATCTTGATGTACAAATGGAATATGGCCTTGACCTAAATACTGCCCATAAAGTCATAGATAATTTTGAAAAAAGGCTGAAGAGCGAGATTCCTTTAATAGAAAAGATCACTACACATATAGAAACAGAATCAGGCGAGCGTACAGCAATAGGTACCGAAAAGGACATTGATCAATCATATTTGGAGAAGATACGGACGATAGCATTATCTTTTAACCTAGTAGTTGATTGTAGTGATATCGGAATAGTAGACAACAACGGAGAACTGCATATTACTTTTACAGTAAAGATAAAACCAGATCCAGAAAAAAACATTATATCAATAGAGGATGCACATAAAATAGCCACGAACATACAAAACCAGATTGTCAAAGAGACAGGAGCTTCCAGGGTTATAGTGCATACAGAACCAGCATAGTCCACTCTTAGATGAACATTTGTGGAAGTGTGAACTTCTGTGTTATAGCTACAAACAATCGTTTTTAATTACTGTGGAAGAGTGCGCGGGATTATATTTATTCTTTAAGCTTTGTAACGATTAGTCTATCTTTATCTATTCTTACGATCAAATTTTCGCCAGCTTTAAATGGAAATAAACTATCTTCAACAAAAGCCTTTTCTAGAAAAATTGAATGCCTATAGGTTTTTACTCCAGTTTTTGCGGATTTAGACTCAACTTTATATAATTTTGTTCTAGTTTGGGAGGCCATGTTAGATATATATAATTGCAATATGGATATATATAAGTATATACATAGAACATCTTCGCTAAGATACATTAGAATAGATCATATTTATACTATAATGAGCATACATAAGTATGAACTTAAGATTACCTTCTACTACGGAAACAAGAAATAGTCCAAGTATGATGGTATTATGCATTCACCAATACAAGCGGTGTGCGCTGCTTTTTGAACACATCACTGAGGCTGCTGAATTTCATTTGGAATTTATGGTAGATAAATGTGTAATGGGTAAAAATTTCACTTTCCAAACTATCTGCTAAGGAGGAATTGAATAGTTGACTACTGTACTACATTGTCCTATAATTACAAAGTTAATGGATGACTGTTATGATGAACCAGACATAGATAAGAAGGTTAAAATTCTATACAAAATAAACTCACTACTTCCTATATCGTGTCGTATCAGTATACCATCGTTGATTACTGATGATTATGTCAACACAGCTTTGTATAGAATAGAGAAATGTATACATCGTGATGATAGTCAAAGGGTTGGCAGAGATGAATGATGTATAAAGTATTACTAACTACCTCATAAATACAACTGCCAACCCAACCTTGGAATGTTTCATTTCTTCATCTTTCGATTATACTTCTTCATGGGTCTTTAAGGAATAATCGTAGTATGTATCTATCTTTCATGCTTCTTATCTTATCTTATCTTATCTTTTTCTATACTGTGAATTGCTCTACTCACTTTATTCTTTTTCTATTAATAGACTAGGATCAGATGCCAGTTAATATTAAAGACGTGTTATTATTTGACATGGTTGTCAATATCGACACCTGACATGTTATTATCTATGCCAAAAGCGTTATTTAAGGGACTCTAAAGTATTATAATGTTATTACGATGACGATGCTAATGAATTACACCCTCATATTCATGATTATCATACTTGCCTGTATTCCTATTATTGTAAATAAGACAATAACGGAAGCTGCAACTACTACAACAACTACTACAACAATAACTACTACAACAACAAATTCTACTGGTGGTAGTAATATAACGTCCAATATTGCTGTATTAGGAAATCCAATTTTTACAAAGTATGACAAGACATCGAGCGTAAGATCAATTGTTGTTAATGGTTCACGAATACTAGAAGCTTATCATACAGGTAATGGAACAGTCAAAGGAGTAGGTTTTACAGATAAGGGAGTTGATCTCATTGCCACTAAGCCTGATGGAGGTATATATTCCAAAGGACGATCTAGTATCATAAGCAAAGACAGTAATGAAAAGGCCTATTATGTTTTTCAGGCAATAGGGCATTATAGTGCTGATGGAAAGTTAAAAGATAATGGTGCCGCATTTTTTAGTACAAACTCTACTGGCAGACTGGCTATAGTAAAGGATTTGGTAGTTTTTTACAAGGATGAAACTAGCAGAGGTGGGATTACTAAGACTGTAGGATGGGAATGGAAGTAAGACATAAAGAAGTTAACAAGAAGAAAAGCCAGATCTATCTCAAGGGTATTTGAGAACGGACCACTTCTACCTTGCTTATACATGCTATTGATGAATGTTAAATTCATAGAAATCTATTACTATTAGTTATGCTGCATAATATACAATATAA
>JBEVTH010000192.1:0-4922 GCA_041156085.1 Candidatus Nitrososphaera maunauluensis | reverse complement strand
TTCCAATTGGTTTTGCAATAAAACAATCAACTTCCATTGTTGGAAACATTTCCCTTAGAGCCCGATAATATATCTCATACGCAGTGATAAAACATACTTTTACTTTATCATCCATACCTTTCAATTGCTGACATAATTCAAAGCCGTTCATTTTTGGCATTAAAATATCAAGTAATAACAAATCATAACATCCTGCTTTAAAATTTGATAAGGCCAGTTTGGGGTCATTGAAAACATCTACTTCAAATTTCTTGCTACTGCTTTCTTGTTCTTCCTCCAAAATGGTCTTGAGAGTTATGGCTACATCATACTCATCATCGACAACCAAAATCTTTAGTTTTTGCTTTTCATTAGTGATTGGTGTAGCCATTTACGAAAACATTTTTTAAAAATTAATTAGTTGTGGATATATATTTAGTTAACCCTCTGGAGAAGAAAAGCTTCATTTAAAAGTTACGTAATAGAAGGTCAGGATTGTCGTAACATAAGCTGTTAGTTATACCTCTAGTACAATGAATTGGGTATAGTGATATTGGATTCTCAGTGATTGATTGGATTGATTATATGAAAATAAAACGAGCTTATTTAGAGAAAGAGAGTTACTTACTGTCAACGATCCCACTTTTTTTAAAAAATAATAATAACCAAATCCATCGCGAATGATTATCTTTTCTACTTGAATAATCTTAGATGGTATTATGTTGTTGTCGGATGCTCCTTAAATACTGACTAAGAAATCTTTCTTAATGGTTAGACCTGTTGAGACCGAGATGCGAACAATAGAGTTGCTATGATTATTAGCGCATTTCATAACACTTGCAGAATATCAAAAATGTTAGAAAGGGAACAGTAAATACACCATCTCAAAACCATTTGACGATCTCATAGATCAAAGGATTGACATGGAATTTGTTTAAATTGAAACCTAACTATCTTATTCTCTAAATAATATTAATATTAATATTAACTTTTAGATAAAAATGGCTATTAAACACACATCTGGACACTTTTATGGACAGTGTATATGAATAGCTTTGTCATATCTGGAGATAGGTATGCTGGAAGAATATCATAAGAAAAGAGATTTTGCCAAGACAACTGAACCAGCCGGAGGTAAGGAACTCCCCGAGAACAAGAACAAAAATACTATGCTCAAATTCGTAGTACAAAAACATGATGCAACAAGGCTACACTATGACTTCAGGCTTGAGTCAGAAGATGGCGTATTGAAATCTTGGGCAATACCAAAAGGAATTTCTCCGGATCCCAAAATAAAGAGACTTGCTGTATTAACCGAGGATCATCCATTAGACTATTTACTTTTTGAAGGTGTAATTCCAGCAGGCACTTACGGAGCAGGGACAGTAATAGTTTGGGACACAGGCACCTTTATAGCTGAACAAGAGCTTGTCTACCAATTCAAAAATGGCAGAATCACTTTCACTTTATTTGGACATAAGTTAAAAGGCAGGTTTTCATTAATAAAAACATCCAGAGAGGATCAATGGCTGCTAATAAAGGCCAACGACGAATTTGCATCTGGTGAAGATCTGGCTGTTACAAAGCCAGAATCTGTTTTAACTGGCAGGAAAGTAAAGACAAATCAGGAAAAAACGAGAGATAGAAATCCATCTGAGACTAATACGATAGCCAAAGTTCATGCAAAGGATGAAGAAGCGATAACTGAGAAAACAAGGGAAACAACAACGAGAATCATTTCTCAAGCATTTTCAATGAATATCAAACCAATGCTAGCTACCGCTGTTGACGAACCTTTTAATGATAAAAAATGGGTTTTTGAAATCAAATGGGATGGGATACGCTGTATACTTTTTTGGCATAAGATAAAGGAAATATTATTTACAATGCAATCAAGAAGCGGTAAAGTTATTACCCATAGATATCCTGAACTAATCGAGCCGCTTAAGTCTGCTATCAAGTGCAAAGACTCGATCATTTTAGATGGAGAAATTGTGGTATTGGATAAAGACGGTACTCCAAGTTTTCAAAACCATCAGAGAAGAATGAATGTCGATCATGATAAAGAAATCGAATTATTATCCCAGCAAATACCAGCAAATTATTATCTATTTGACATTCTTTACTTGGATGGAAAGAACCTGCAAGGGCTAGATTTTTTGGAAAGGCGAAAAATTCTCTCTCATATAATTGACGAAAATAGTAGAATAAAGATATCTGATTTTATAGAGGAAGTTGGGAAGGAGGTTTTTGATAATGTTAAGAAGATGAATTTAGAAGGGGTGGTAGCTAAATACAAATCTAGCAAGTATTTGCAAGGGGTAAGATCAAGAGAATGGATAAAAATCAAAACTATAAAAACTCAAGATTGCGTGATAATAGGTTATACTAAGGGAGAAGGAAACAGAGAAGGTTATTTTGGGTCATTGTTGCTTGCAGTTAATAATAGTAATAATAATAGTAGTAATAATAATACTCCTGATAGTAGCCATTTAAAATTTGTTGGTCATACTGGAAGTGGTTTTAATTTTGATCAGCTTGGACAAATATATGACAAAATTAAAGAGATGAAAGTTGAAAAAAGTCCTATCGACTATATACCATATGTTAACAGAGATCCTAATTGGATTAAACCCGATCTTGTGGCAGAAGTAAAATTCAGTGGTTGGACCAAAGATAAAATTATGAGATCTCCTATATTTCTTAGATTTAGAGAAGATAAGAGACCAGAAGAATGTATTATTGAAGAAGAAAAGAAAGTAGAAGAAATAGTTCAACAGCAGGAGCAACAAAGGCCACGACCAGCCGCGTCATCACCAGCAGCAGGATTACAGCAGCTGGCTACAAATAATACCACTAGTACCTCTTCGAGTGCTGCCTGTACTGCTTATTTTTCTAACCTTGATAAAGTATTCTGGAATAAGACAGAAAACAATCCACAATTAACAAAAAAAGATTTGATTGACTACTATGATAAAATTAGTAAATACATCTTGCCTTATCTAAAAGACAGACCATTGTCTTTGAGTAGATATCCTGATGGTATAAAAGGAAAACACTTTTATCATAAGAATTGGGCTCAGGAAAAGCCATCTTTTGTAGATAGTATAAGAATTTATTCAAAATCCAGAGGAGGTATAGTTAATTACCTTATTTGCAATAACAAAGATACACTCCTATGGCTTGCCAATCTTGGCTGTATAGAAATGCATCCCTGGTTTAGCCATGTTAACGACTTTAACATATTCAAAAAAGATACAATATTGGAAGATGGAGTAGAAGAAGAAAAATGTGCTTTGAATTTTCCTGATTTCATGGTATTTGATTTAGATCCATATATTTATTCAGGCAATGAAAACAAAGGAGAAGAGCCAGAATATAATGTCAGAGCATTCAAAGCAACAGTGGAGATTGCATATGCATTGAAAGATCTCTTTGAGACATTGAACATTAAATCATATGTAAAAACATCTGGAAAAACTGGCCTGCATATCTTTGTTCCCATTACCTTGTCTTATACATATGAACAAACTAGAGCTTTTGCTCAGGTTATAGGAAAGATATTAGTCAAAAGGTATTCACGAAAAATTACAACAGCTTGGAATACAGCTGAAAGGACAGGAAAAGTCTTCTTTGATCACAATCAAAATGGCATGGGTAAGACAGTTGCATCTATTTTTTCAGCAAGGCCCACTGTTTCATCTTCTGTCTCTATGCCTGTTAGATGGAAACACTTGTCAAATATTCTTCCAACAGACTTTACCATCTTAAATGCATTAGAAATAGTCAAAAAATCCGGAGAGTCGTGGAATAAGATACTACAAGATAAACAGGATATAAGAAAAATACTTGAGGACGTAAGAGAAATTAAAATGTAAAAAAGATATACGCTGGAATTGCTATTGCTATTGATGTTTTTTATTATTATTACTATTACTATTATTATTGCTAATGCTTTGATTTGCCTTTTTGCTGGACACTTGCTTTTAGTGCTTCAAGTAGGTTCTTACTCGTGTCATCTTCAATTTGAGCTGGTGCTGCATAAAGAGTTTTCTTTCCGCTTGCTTTAGCATTTATTAGTTGTTCTAATTGCTTTGTATATTCATCAGAATACTGACTGATATCGAACTCTTTACTTGTTAGGTTTTCTACGAGTGTTTTTCCTAAAGATATTTCTTTACTATCAATTGTAGGCGGAGAAGAAGCAGAAGAATTAGAAGCAACTGTTGCTGCGGCAGCTACCTCAGACATTTCTTCAATCTCATCTACTGGTTTTATTTCATCTATGTAATGCAACTGATGCATCACTATTCCTCTTTGATATGCACGCAATGCAACAAGATGTTCTCTATCTTTTAAAACAACCTTTCCTATTGCTATTTTGTTTGTCTCATTTATTACTTTTGCAAATAGCAAGTAAGCTTTGTCAATAGTACCATTCTTCTTTTTCTTTTCAGGCGCTACGTAGTAGCTTTTCTCTATCAGTAGTGGATCAAAATGCGTTGAATCGATGAATTCCTTGATGTCTATATTTTGTGTAGTCTTTAATTTGATCTTGTCTAAATCTTCCTTCTCAATTACTATATATTTGTCATTTGATACCTGATATCCTTTCTTAATTTCAGAATATGGAATTTCTTTATCCTCTATAGGACACCATCTTTTCTGCTGAATTCTGTGACCTTTATTATCTAACTGGTTAAATGAAAAATCCTTACTACTGTCTATGGTTGTATAAAGCTTAACTGGAATATTAACAAGTCCAAAAGATATACTTCCTTTCCAAAAACTTCTGCCAGCCATCCTCTATTTTCATTCTTTTTTGTTCCTCTATTGATTTAATAGGTTGAAAGAAATTTACAAATGACTTTCTATATGATAATGTTTTAGTCTAATTAATAATAAAATTATACACTGCAAACTATGAAATGGCAGTCATGCGA
>JBEVTH010000191.1:0-4929 GCA_041156085.1 Candidatus Nitrososphaera maunauluensis | reverse complement strand
TGACAGTGCGAAGATGAATTAGTATTATTAGCTATGGATATTCCTGAGATTGTTACATTACTACCTCCAGCTGGGATCTGTTGACCTCTAGTAGGTGACACAATTTTTACAGCATGCATTCTTTGTGATGGTGATAGAGGCGGCGGCTGTATAGTATCTGTTGAGTTAGTAATCTGAGCAAATGAGATATCAGCTGCCACAACAGTTGAACATAAGACAGAAAGAAGTGTTCCAAAGACAAGTATCAATACTTTAATGTTAAACCTTGGATCAAGTGCATTTCTTCTAGCATAATGCATCCTTGAAGTGAAAAAGGACATATTCTCTTTAAATTTGCTATAATTACTCACTTGAATTCAGAAATATCTAGTATTGAGACCTAAATATTAAGATTGTCTAATATCAAATGTTGACTATGTAGACTAAAATATTCATGCAAACTTAGATGCTGCGAAATTAGCGATCACTTGTCTTCTGGAAGAGAAGGTCGTCATCATTATCATCTTCATCCCCATTAGATCGAGAGTATTATTTTTCTGATTATATTACTAATGCTGAAAAAATCATGACAGCAGCGAGGGTTGCAGGTGAAGATTGTTCGTGGTTTTTCAGAAACGGTCTTACGAATGAATTTCTTACTGCTGAAAAGTCAATAGGGACGCAAATACAAGACGATATTTCTATCATGTGCTCATATTATCTTTCAAATGTGGCTGCTACTGTTGATTAGGATAATGACAAACAAAATAATGATCTGCTAAAGACAATTATTAGTTCACATAAATAAGTAGTATTAGACGAACCGTTTAGTATTTACAGACAAATGTCTTCGTTATAGTAGCAACTGTGTGGCGTGAGGATATGCATCTTCAACAATTTACATATAGCTTAATACAGCTATGTAAAATACATACGTCAGTATATGCGATATCTAGTGAGTTAGACACGTAATTCAATATATGCAATGTATCTAGACTTTTAGCTATCCATGACTTTGTACATTTGAAAGATAAACTCTGCCTTATAGCATGGTTAGTACAACTGATAAAACAGAAATACTCGTGATTGCTCTATAACTCATTGTTACAAAATGTTGGTTATTTGTGTGTGGGAATGATTTTTTCCACAAAGCATTTTTATCCATAGATCTGAAGCCCCACACAGAATGATCGGATAGCTATTTTAAAAATAGCTATCTTTTAAAACGAACAATTTGCTTTTCCTTACGAGATTTCAACGCAATGATCAATTCTGTATTTAATATATTGGGTAATGCGCGTATCTTATTTTCAACAATATCCCTTAACTGATTAAAATCCTTGGCGCGAATTTTCAAAAACAAGTCATAGGAATTATGCATTTCATGCAATTCTAACACTTCTTCCAAATTCACCAACTTATCAATAGTTGCATCAACGTTAACGGAGGGCTTAAAATTTATTCCAACAAATGCAAGATGGTCATATCCAAGAAGGTCGTAATCTAGAGAAATAGTAAACTTTTTAATAACACCCTCAGACATCAGTCTTCTTACTCTGAAATGTACTGTTGCATCAGATATTCCGATTTGCCTGGCTAGTTCAACAAAAGTTGTTGATGAATCTCTACCCAAGCTATCAATTAGCTTGATATCAATTTCATCTATCTGAGGATGCATTATTATTTATATATAAAAATCTGGATATTTATATATAGATCTAATAATGAGTTTCCAGAAACGGAAAAATTAAGTTGCACTCCCAAAATAAGGAAAGGATAAATGCATAGCACAGAACATATAATCTTTTTTGTTGCTGCTAGTTCCTAGCTCTGACTAACATGTATGTGTCTGCATAAGATGCGATTGTAAAGCTGTATTACGGTCTTTCTATCTTTCTATCTATCCATCTATTCGTGATTATTGTTGCTGCTAACTTAATATCAAAAGTTATTATTTTATACTTTAATAAAAAATTTGAAATAGTCTTTGGAAAACCCGTCGCCATCATTCGTTATAATAGGTGACAATCACTTTAGTTCTGTTTTTGAAGAGTTATGGAAGAATGGTATTGATGCTGAAGCGCGAATTAAAGATGTTGAAGAAGGAGTTGACTTGGCAGATATTGAAGTTATTCAAAATCCGAGGGAATCAATAAAGCGTGGAACATGATTGAATCTGCAGTACAAGAAGTATTGATAATGTTTTCTACAGCAAACGCTTTTCTCCGACAGACGCAGATAGGTGGTTTGGAGTTGCTAACAACGTCGTGTCAATGTCAGAATCCTCGTTCCAACAGATAAGCAATTTCCGCAGATCATAGGCGAAGCAAAGAAAACATGTCCTGGCCTTGATGTTAGAATTGAAGAGTCTTTAAAGACCAAATTAACAATTGTGGTCGTTGATAAAAAAAGATTGCATAATTATAGAGCTTAAGGATAATTAATATAAATTCCTACGATGCAGCAGGATTATCGACTTACTTATTCAAATAGCAGATCAATTGTCTCATCTTATGTAGCCATATTTGAGACCCTCTGGAGACAAACTGAGCTATCTGAGCGATTAAAAGAAGCAAACGACATCTAAAGATTTATGATAAAATGCAAAAAGAGTATATCCGTACAGGTCATAAAGAAAAAAGGATGATAACGATGATAACAACAATGTTATCAGCAAAGCGTTGGAAAAAGATAATATTGTTATTGGGATAGCACAGCGGTATTGGAATAGATCCTGAAATAATGCCAAGATTATTTACGAAGTTTGCTACAAAATCCTTTCAGGGTACCGGTTTGGGTTTATTCATATCAAAAAATATTGTAGAAGACCATGGTGGAAAGATATGGGCTCAGAATAAGAAGGACGGAAGAGGATCTACATTTTACTTCAGCCACCATTAAGCAAATAGATACATTAGATGATCGAGCTTCGGAAGCAGTATGCCATCTGTATGATATGAAATTGATATAAACAATTGTAGCCTGTCTGAGATCAGATATATGAATAATAAGGAAATAATCGGAATGTCTGCTGTAGCTATAATAGTAACTGTAATGATCAGTGGATCATTTCTATCCTTAACAAATGGTCAATCTCAAACAATCAATAGTAATAATACGGGCGGTACCGGTGGCGCTACAAAAAAACCACTTCCGGTACTTTTGATACATGGTTATGCTTCGGATGCATCAGCATGGACAAAATGGGAGGATTTACTCAAAAAAGATAGCATTCCATTCTATCCGATAACCTTCTATAAATCAGATGACAAATGTGGATCTGCGGCAGATCATGCTAAGGAATTAAACACTCAGGTGCAACAGATTCTCAAAAATATGACAACAGAATCTTCTCCCAAAAAGGTAAACATTGTTGGTCATAGCAAGGGAGGATTAGATGCAAGAGTATTCTTAGCAAACAGTACTTTTACTAACAATAAAGCTATTTCAAATTTAATAATGATCGGAACTCCTAACGCAGGTTCGCCTATAGCACAATCAAGTAATATTTGTGAGCCAGCAGTCGAAGACTTGAAACCTGGAGCTGCAGATACCAAAGTAGGAATGAATTCAAATACAAAGTACTATACTATATCCGGTGATTGGAATCCTTCTTTAATATTCAATTGCCCGCAAGTGATTGGAGGAGTGGGATATTCTCAACTTCCAAAACCTAATGATGGATTGGTTCCTGTATCAAGTGTAGAATCACAGGGATATTTCCATAACCTTGGGCATACGTCAGATTGTCATACAAACCTATTAGGTGATAAAGAATATGGATTAGCAAAGCCCATACTACTTGGAAAGCAGTAGTAATGCTATCTATAGTAAGTGGTTTAGCCTTCTAAACCTTGGTATTAGGACAATCTCAATTGTATGACTAGGGATGGTGATAATAAATCTCCTTTTTTCTTTTTTTATTTAGCAAATCTTGCAAGCTGTTTTGTTATTTCGATCATCTTTTTCATATCCTTGCCTATAGGAGAAAAAATATGGCCAAATATTATATGCTCTGCGCGCATCGCTTTGATTCGATTAATATCAGTTCCAATTTGGTCAATTGTACCTGTCATGGGCGATCTCTCTCGTTGCTCAGCTGAAGCTGAAGTTGAAGAAGAGGAGGACTCTAGCACATTTGGATATGTCAAGGCAAATATACGAATCCGAGAAGGATCTTTGTTTGCTTTTCGTGCGCGTTCTCTTAAGCCATTTATAGCCTGTTCAAGCTGTTCTAGCGGCGAAAATGCAGCAACTGGTATCCACCCATCTGCATAGTTTACTATCCGTATGAATGTCTTTGGACTGAATCCACCAAGCAATATTGGGGGATGAGGTTTCTGAACAGGCTTAGGCCCAATTTTTGAAGCTGGTAATGAGTAAAATTGACCTTTAAATCCGACCACATCATCAGTCCAAATTCGTTTTAGCAACTGCAAAAATTCGTTTGCCCTTTCTCCTCTATATTTGTAAGGTACACCGGAAACTTCATACTCATCTTTTGACCATCCAATTCCTAGGCCTGCAATAGCTCTCCCGTGAGACAGCACATCGAGTGTCGCAAATCGCCTTGCCAATACTACAGGATTATGAAACAGCATATCAATAAGACAAGTTCCTAGAGAAATTTGGCTTGTATTGCCCGCCACGTAGGTAAGCGTCTCCAGTGGATCGAGTACGTTTTGGTAATCAACAGGAAGAGTACCATCAGGTGTTCCACCATATGGTGTTTTCGGCTTAAGAGGCCACAGAAGGCGTTCTAATACCCAAACAGAATTAAGGCCTTGCCTTTCAGCCTCCTTTGCAATATAGAGAATATTTTCCCTTGTGGCAGAGTCTCCAGTTTGTGGTAAGACCAATCCGGCTTTCATAATATATATACTAAAAAGATATAGTCGGCTCTGTAGAATCCATTACTTTTTCTAATCCATCAAAGCTTTGTAAGAGGAT
>JBEVTH010000190.1:0-5017 GCA_041156085.1 Candidatus Nitrososphaera maunauluensis | reverse complement strand
TATCTGCGTAATTACATCCACAAATATGACCGTTTGAAGCCATTGTAAGTTCTTTAGTATCTATATCGATATTATTGATAACTCTTTGCTGTGTTAATAATTATGACGAACATTCGAGGCCATTGGTGAGGTATGACTTTTAATTAGTAAGCAGAATGATTAAAATCATACTTTAAAGAGATTTTACGGTAATTGTTAGAAATGAGTAATCAAAATACACACTATAAACAAAGAGCTCTGGTTCTTCAAGGAGGTGGTGCACTTGGAGCTTATGATGCAGGAGTATTTCAAGCAATATATGAAAAGTTCATCAATGGAAAAGAAGATGAAAATAAGCCTTTGTTTGATATTGTTGCAGGCACATCAAGCGGAGCTATGAATTCAGCTATACTAGTAAGCCATGTCATACATAATAATAGTTGGAAAGGTTCTGCAGATAAACTAAATGATTTTTGGAATTATGTATCAAGAGATCAAGGTAATGGAAAAATTGGAATAACGCAAGAAGGAGGAATTCCTGGTTTTGGTAATTGGTGGGAATACTGGCATAATGTTAATCCTAGCGTAGCGTCAGAAGAATCAGCTAGAAGATACTATTCTGCAAAAGAGTTCCTGTATACCGGTGTGCCGAGGGTATTTTATCCTCTGCTACCTCCTAGAATGGATACTAGATTCTTTGATAATGCTAGTATTCCTAACAATATATGGTATGTATATAGTAATCAACCACTCAAAGATAGCTTAGAAAAATTTGCAAAATTTCCTATAAAAACAAGCTTGGAGGAAGATCAAAAACAACCTAGACTTTTATTAGTTAGTGTTGATGTGTTAGAAGGAGCAGTAGTAACATTTGATAGCTATCCAAAAGTCGATGGTAGCAGAAAGTCGGAATATAGTCCCATTAGAGTAAATGGTGGCAATGGTAAAGACGAAGTCCAATACGAATATACCATACCCTATAATGAAGGTATTATATCTGACCATGCAATAGCAAGTGGATCTGTACCTATAAATTATGATTATGCAAAGTTATGGGCTAATAAAACAGCAATAGATGGTCAAGGAAACAAGAGAATAGACCAAGTTCAACAATATTTTTGGGATGGCGGTATAGCAAGTAATACTCCATTAAGGGAACTAATTCAAGCACATAAAGATTATTGGCTAGATGTAAAAGGAAAAGGAATGGAGGATGCACCCATTCCTGACCTAGATGTATATATAATAGATGTTTGGCCTACTAAGGAAGCAAATATTCCAATGGATCATGATGGCGTTGAGGATAGAAACTATGATTTGCTCTTATGCGATAAGACAGATTACGATGAAACAGTTGCAAACATAGTGTCAGATTATATCAATTTAACAAAGAATCTAATTGAGCTGGCAAAAGACAAAGGCGCATCAAAAGATGATATAAACAACATTCTATTACATCCAAAAGAAGGAGAAATTAAAAGTAGACATCGTACGGGACAACTAAGAACAACATACCAAGACCTAATAAAAGGAAGATTTAATGTAGATGTCAAGCGAATAGAAAGAAAAAGAAATACTGGTAATGATATTTCAAATAAATTATTAGATTACTCTACTGACAGTATAAAACAATTGATGGATGACGGATACAGTGATGCACTAAATAGTGAAGCATTGAAGATAGCGTAGGAGATTTTCTGTCCCGCATACGTCTTTTTCATTTTTTGAAGATCACATCTCACAACGTTCAACCACTCATCATGGATGCTGTTATGAATATCCACTAAACCATCGCTAAAATCTTACTAGGAAGAGAAAAAAATAGAATAATTGATAAAAGATGGAAGAGGAGAATATATGTTGTATAAGATTTCTTTCTCACTCAAGGTATTATTTTGTAGTATTAGATGCCGTGGAATTACTGCTTGTCATATTTACCCCCTCCATTTGAAGACTGATATTCGACAAATCATTTCCAATTGTAGACAATAATAAGCGAGTATTGCCATTCAATGAGGCTGAATTGTTTTGCGAAATTATATTCAGTTCCTGGCCAAGTCCTGATATTGTTATACTATCGTTTCTTAAGGCTGTGTCAACCTTCTTTAGCTCTGAAGTTGCTACAGCGGTATTACCACTAGCTAAATTCTGGCGAGCAGTATTAACATGATCTACTACATCATGAACACCAAAAAGTGTTCCAAGTGTCTTTAAAAAGCCTACTCCTCCCTTTAACGCCTGGCTTGCTATATGTTGTCCTCCGTTTATAATTTGATCTCTGACTTGGTTTGCAGTTGCTATCACTTGTCCCCCAACAGTTGTAGGTTGGGCATCTGCCGTTATTGCAGACTGTACACTAACTGTAAGTAACAACGTTCCAACTAAAAGGCCCGTCATAATAATTGCAGTATTAACCATTAGATGTTCGATAGTGGAACAAATTATAAACTATCTCTACAATAATTGTGTAAACAAACTATACAATTGTTCATGATTTAAATTGATAATGATAAAAGGTAAGGAACAGAGAATTCATAATCGGAGGAATAGCGAGGGTAACATATGCTAGGTATTACAAGTTTCCGCTATCGATAGCATCGGCAGTAGTTTATCTTTTGGTGTTTTTGATTGATGATAGAGTGTCCACAAAGTAAGATTTGTCCAGGGCTTTATGCTGGCACATTGTTTCTGCCACCAAATTTCTAATTCTGTATCTGACAATTTTATATCATCTAATATAACATCCTATTCCAATTATTGTTTTTTTAGTCTTCATATCTCTTATAGAATGGAGGATCAAGAATAAAAAAAGAAACGAACGCTTGCTACTAAAGAATATTTCATTATCATATATTATTAACTTCTCATCAATCGGTAACATAAATATGGGGTAATGCAAGACACAAACAAGAAGACATAAGAACTAATAGAGATTGCTGCTTTAACCACATTATTGGTTTACCGCAAAAAAATGAAGTAGATGAACCACATTATGACTATGAGAAAATTCTAATTGGAAAAAAGATCCTCGGGCTGCAACATCAAGTATCATCTCGCTCTATTTTTCCTTGTCATGATAATTCAAATCTTGGTCGTGTGTTACGTAGATGATGATTGAGCGTTCATAATAGCCTGTTGAAATACCGAGTAAGGCTGAGCACCTTCTATGAGTAAGGGTCTTTGCTGTGATTTAGCTGTTGACATCAGAAGGAAGCTAGGAGTAGCTTGTAATCCAATGTTACCTGCAAGGTTGTCATTTTGCTGTACAATGTTCGAATGATTATTTGAGTCTAGACAATTGGAAAACTTTTGAATGTCAGGTACATTTACGTTCCTAGCAAATTGTCTTAGAGCATCTTTGTTAACCCAAGCAACGTTTTCACCTTTTGAATTTTTATATACTTCATCATGGTATTGCCAATACCTTCCTTGGTCTGCGGCACAGTATGACGCTTCTGCAGCTAATGTTGATGCTTTATCTCCTGGTTTATCATTAATTGTAAAATCCTTGAACAAAAATCTTACTTGGCCTGTATTTACGAAGTTTTGGATTATGCTATCTTTGGTATATCTATGAAATCTGGCGCAGAATTGACATTGATAGTCTCCAAATTCAACCATCACTACCTTAGCTTTATTACTACCTAGAGCAGGAGCATTCGTATATGTTGGATTTGAAATTTCTTTAATTAGTGATGCTTTTGTGTCTTGATCATTTTTACTAGTCATATTCACATTATGAACAGCAGATGAAGACAAGGATACGGCTAATATGCCAGAAACTGCAACTGCAGCTATAATTAGACCGATAAATATTACTTTTTTATTATTAATCGGTTTTTTATTTACTTTATTGTTAATGTTATGTTTTCTTCTTTTCATTAATTCTATCGACCATAGACATCTAAAAAGCTACTTAAAAACTAATCCGGCTTAAGTATTGAGGGTAAATGTAACCTGTTATCATCAGGGATGGAATATTCCTCTCTAGTGATGTTCACGAGCTATTCAATCTATTTCTTGTTTGGTCTTTTTATCCTGAAGGGTTCACACAGGTATTGCCAAATGTGGTGCTGATGCTTCCTACGATACTGTTGCCGCAAACGTTGACTGGAATATTTATTGGTACTTGTATTACATTTCCAGATAGTATTCCTGGTGATCCTACTTGAAGTCCTGATAGTTGTGATAGAATATTTATTGGCACTTGTATCATTTGTCCTTTCTGTGCAAATGCATATTGTTGTCCTGAATTACAAAATGTTGTTATTGCAACAGTAAGTACAGCTAGTCCTATAATTGCTATTGTCTCCTTTGTGTGGTTCATACTAGGTGCAAAAGATAATATCAATATATTTATGGTTTTAAACTTCTTGCTATACTTTAAATCTAATTATTTTAATATCTGATTGATTAATAGAATACTAAAATTAGTTAGATATTATTCCATGGTATTGTTGTCCACCTCTTTAAGATGGTTTGATGCATGGAGGTATGAAAATGAAAAGTATTTAGCGGTGGTGCCTTTTCTAAGAACAGTAAAAATAGCACTAGAAAATAAGGAAAACAACACCAATAATACTTCTAAAACATATGGAAGATGGAATGCGGTCAAACAGTCTTTGGAGAAAACATTTGCTGCATTCATTAATTCAACAAATATTAATTTTGGCTATGGAAGTTATGCTTCAACAGAAATTAATTTGAGACTTGGATAATCCTTTGCTCTGCTGATCGGAAAGACAATGATTAGAATGTTTGTAACCAGCAAAACTAGTTTTTCCTAGAATGTTGCGATTCTATTTTCCTAGAATTCTGCGATTAATGAGGAATCGTGTAGTGTCTTTCAATTGCATCTTTTGTTGATAAGCCAAGAGTATGATTAAAATAACAACTTCCTTTTGGTATCTTGTAGTTTATGTTCTTTAATATCCCAAAAACTCTTTTCTTTAATTCTTTGAATGTCACATCCAGTTACATACTTAGAGTAAAAATCTTAGTTTTAGCTTTTAACCCTCATTAGATTCTTGACAATTAC
>JBEVTH010000189.1:0-5017 GCA_041156085.1 Candidatus Nitrososphaera maunauluensis | reverse complement strand
AGAAGACACAAAATCTTCTAAATGGCACATTGCAAAAAGCACGAAATCAAGGCTATAATCAATTGATAAATTTGATAGCCAGGAGGTACGATGCACGTAATAATATATATATCTTTATAGGATTAGTAGAATTTAGCTTGGATGGCACTGAGATCGGCATACAGGGATATATCTGTACACCACATGAAGGACATTCGGCTCCTCTTCTAGACAATTGGAAAAAGTCTGATAACATTAACTTCGTTTACTTTGTTACTGCGACTTTCCCTAGTGAAACTATGCCATATTTTCCGAATAAGGCAAATCACTATATCCTTGCGTCATTCAGAGAAATGAAGGCTGCATTGGAAGATATTAAGAAACAGAATAACACCAGATTATCATTCATATTTAGCTTAAATGGCGCTTTATTTGAACGAGCAGGAGATAAACTTAACTACATTTCAATTTACTTCACAAAATATACATACGGTGATATTGAAATTGGCGATCTAGCAAATGCCATAGCAAAAAGAGATCGAGTGAAGAAAGCTAGTCTAGCAAGCATACAGATTATAACTACTGGAGAGCTGAAGTTTGTATTTCCTTATTCTAAAAACGCAATAATGCTTGAAGTCGAAGGAGAAAAAACGCACCAGAGTGATCAAAAATATTGTGAGCGAACGAGAAGAGATGTGGCAAGAAGAGGTCTTTTGTTGAGTAATTTGGTCAGCTTTTCCATTCTAGATAAACTGAAGTAATAAACTCATCATGGATCTACTGTTTTGTAGATTTAATATCAACTAATACTATACCATCCTACTGCGACACATACTATCCATACTCCGTACTACAGAACGAATACTAATCTCATCAGTCTGAAATGTTTTTGTAATTATAAGAAAAACTAAATATGCCAGCAACATTGGCATTAGATAGGTAAATCTTTTAATTTAAAAGCCTCCAGACTGATTCAAGACGTTATTTTTTTATTATAGTAACACAAAGGTATTTTCTGATAAGTATTGAGTAAGCCAATGGACCTTGGCAGCCTAAAAGTTGGCTCATATATTGTAATTGATGGAGAACCTTGTAGAATAGTTTCATACGATCATAGTAAACCTGGAAAGCATGGTTCCGCCAAAGCCAGGGTAGCAGCAATAGGAGTTTTCGATGGCTCTAAACATAGTCTAGTTTCCCCAGTATCTGCAAATGTTGAAGTTCCTATAATTGATAAGAGAAACGGTCAAGTTATATCAATATCTAGTAAGACACTCCAACTTATGGATCTTGAGACGTTCGAAGTCTTTGACACATCATCGGTTGAAGATGAATTGAGAGATAAGATCCGGCAGGGCGGCGAAGTCGAATATTGGAAAGTTCTTGATAGAATAAAAATTGTGAGGGCCAAGGGTTAGGCTTGTTTTCTTTTTGACTCACTCGAATCACTCGAATAGCAGTCATAATAATAGTATCGTGAAGGCACCGAATTGAAGCATGCCGTGCAAGCATTTGCATAGAAAGAATTATAATATTGCATATGAAATATTTGCTATGAATGACTTAGAGAAGAAAACAATGCCAATTTGCTTTACAGCCGATCAACTAAAATTGATAGAAGTATTTTCCAAGAAGAGAGGTATGTTTAACCTAGGCCAAGCTGTTGAGGACATTATAATAAAGACCAGTTCTCAAAAACTCAGTCAAACAAGCATTAATCAAAACTCTAGCCATGGGTATTATGATACATAACTTAACGTATAGAATCAGCAAACCTGTTGAACGTTTATTGAAGACTACGCAGATACTTTAACACAGTGTAGGGGAGATACGTCGGCTGATAATATTTGGAAAAAGTTTTATTTATTTCGTGACATGTCCAACGCAGAGCACTAAAAACATCTCCTATTGAAGCACAAAACAAGGCCAGAATCTACAAAAGAAATTTCACAACTTGTGAGATCAGATATCAGGTTAGTCATGTCCATGTTGGACGGTTTATCAAACTCACTATATTTACAGCAGATGAATATCGTACAACACAGTTACTATTGTTTTTATGACGCCAATTCTACCTTTATTCGGTTTACTAAATCGCTTATTTCAATTGGTTTCTTAATGAAACAGCCTACCTCTAAATTAGGAAATATTTCCCTTAATGCCTCATAATATACTTCAAATGCAGTGATAAAACAGACCTTAACATTGGGGTCCATTTTTTCTATCTGCTGGTACAATTCGAAGCCATTCATTTTTGGCATTTTCACATCAAGAAGTATTAGATGATATGAATTAGCCTTGAAACTTGACAGGGCTAGGAGTGGATCGTTGAAGGTTTCAACTTCAAATTCTTCGCCTTCTAAACCTTTTTTGAAGGCTAGCGTAATACCAGGCTCATCATCTACAATCAAAATTCTTTTCATATGGTTCATTACCTATTGTTTGATATTCTTTCAATTTGCTTTGCTTTTCTGTAATAACTCCCCGTTCTTTGCCTGTGCCAATCATATAAGAATGAAAAGGAATACAATTAGCCATAATAATATATACTAGGAACTGTTCTTTATCTTCTAATATATAGGAATTTCCAATTGATGTTTATTAGAGACATGAGAGCACTTTATTAACATAGGCTTCATTATACGACTAGAAAAGATAGACTAACCAAGTTTAATAGTATACATATATAGATTTCTGAATCTTCAATTCAAATTAAATTTTTATCGTGTTTAATAGAATTGTCTATTGTATATGGACTATCAATGGTTGGCATCAAATAAGGAACCTTCGAATGCACATTTCGGATAGATCTGTTCAAATCTCATGTATAGCAATATATTAGGTATCTTGTATAGAAGTGTTTTGGGTTTCTTGCTGGACCGCTGTAACCCCTTCGCCTAATGTTTCTTGTTCTACCTGGTAGAAACTTTTAAGATCATTAGTATTATAATCTTCCGCCCACTTGAACTTGCGCCTCAGAGTAGAAGTATATATAGCATCCCAGTCCAAATCCACATATATTAGCCAGGCCCTCATTACACGTGGATCTATGTAGTTTCTCAAAGATGTCCCAAGATTATAATCGCGTGTTTCTTTCTGTAACTTGAGTTGCATCTCCACTCTCTCTAATCTCTCTTCCAATCTCTTCTTCTGAGTGTCCGTCTTCCAGCTCTTTGCCGCTATCCCTTTTCTTAGATTTTCAATTATTTCTTGCTTTTTATTAATGGATTCCTCAAATTTCTCTAATGCTTTCTTGCTTGCAGGATTTCTCATGTCAATCCCCTTCTTGTGATTACATGTAATAGCAGCTTTCAGATTTGCCATTTTAGCAACGTAGATCTTCTGTGCCTGTGAAGAATTCTTCTTTACTTTTATTGGTGGATTTGCCAGGGATTCTTTCAATGTTTTTGTAGCAATATAAGTCCTGAATACTTTGGCAGTTAATCCTGGAACATTTTTGGGATCAATACTTCGCAAAAATACATTTACTTTACCAGATGTTATGCCATCAAAAATATGATATCCACTTTCCTTGTTACTCATAAATAATTTGAGATTATTATAAAGCCCTTTGGTGTCTTCAGAATTAACTTCGAGGGTTTTTTGCCAAGGAACGCTATCTTTACCTAAGAAATTAAACTCTATAAGCTGCTGGCCATTATTATAAGGGAATTTAATATGTTCTATTCGCAGCGTTGAAGCGCCTACAGTGTCAGCTTCTTCAGGATCTTTTTCGTCACCAACTCTCATCGCAAGTTTGAATATTAAGTAACTAACAGTTGCAATTTTCTTGTGATTGATATCTCTAGTGTTTAACATTCTTTTTATAATTTCTTTTTGGACTTTTCCTATGTGTTTTTCGAGTTTTGTTGCCTTGTCGTACTTTTCTTTATCGTTATTCTGTCGCAGCGCAGATGAATCGTGCAGCCATACGTATTTTCTTTTTCCAGTCAATCTTTCCATCCATGTGGCAAGCCATGTTGATGAATGGTCATGGACGATAGCTTGCCATGTTCCTTCTGGAACTGGAACGTCCTCTCCAAGATTAAGAGTAACATCTTCAGGCCTCACACGAGGCTTCCATTTACCACGTAGCGGATGTTGGCCTCTTCCCATAAAAATTCCGGGAGGTTCGACTAACCAGTTTGCAATATCCACATCGATTCCATCTACGATAGCTTTACCATACATAGCTTTCAATTTTTCCCTCTCAGCCCTTTTCTCTGACAATAGTTTCTTTTTCTCTTCACGTGAAAGGCTACGGATTCTTTCTATTTCTGTCTCTTTGACTTTCTTTTCTTCATCGATGAGTTTGAAAGCTTCTGAGAAATCAACATCTTTAATGCTAGTTATATATTGGAATCTATCCGGTAATAATTTTTTAAAATCATTTAAAAAATTTGACTGGAAAACATGGTCTTGAATATAATGAGTATCCTTTTTCTTTGCCCAAGCATAGACTAATTCCTCCTGGTCGCAATTGAGTGTTAACCTTTCACCGTTTATACTGATACCTATTCCTCTTGGTTGATACTGTGGTGGAAATGCTATTCCCTTATGTTCAAGAGTATTCCATTTTGTTCGCAATACTGTAGTAGTCTCCATCTACCCGGTACAAAAGACGATCAAGTACTATTCTTAAACCTTACCCAGAAGTGTTTATTTAGATCCATTGATTGAAAAGTACCTTTGCCATCAAAAGTTGCATTTGTGACAGATAGTTCAGTAGGTATAGGTTTTGAGACAGCTTTAATTTTGTCTAGAAATGGTTATTATACCTATGCAGGTACAACAAATCTCTCTCGAGCTAAAGACTTATCACGTTTAGCTAGAGAGGAAAAATTACCATTGCAGATAATTCAGTTAAATATCAATAGTGATCTCTCTGTCAATTTTGCAGTTAAGAAGATCTTAAAGGAACAGCAAAATAGGATTGACGTACTTGTAAATAATATGGGTTATGTATTGTTTGGGTGTTTTGAAGATGTTTCCATAAGTGAAATGAGAGATCAGTTTGAAACAAATTTCTATGGGACTG
>JBEVTH010000188.1:0-5017 GCA_041156085.1 Candidatus Nitrososphaera maunauluensis | reverse complement strand
GGTCATGTTAACACATATACAGAGATAGGTCATGTTAACACATATACAGAGATAGACTTACTCTAAGTCAAAGTAGACCAGTCAATTGTAAGACAGACTAGACCAATATTGGAACTTACAGGATAAGATCTGCTAGGACAAGATCCAGATGGCTGTGTAGCCGTTGCCATAGCTTTTCCGACACCTGGAATTGACAGAGTTGTTGGTGTATTAAGCAGTAAAGAGAACGTCATAGTATCACTCTGACTTGGAAGTGTGCGTGCTGGAAGTGTCATGGTGGCTGTACTTGTAGTTGCGGTATTAACAGACGTATTGATCGTACTAGCCGCGGCACGAGAAATTGGTTGAGATTGGCTTGCATTTGAGTTTTCAGTTGTAACATTATTATTCGAGCAGATTATAGTATTAGATTGACTATTATTTGAGCAGAATATGTTACTCTGCGGCGAACTGTAATTGAAGCAGACATTATTATGGGAACCGTCGCCTATACATGATTGTTTTATCTTGGCATTTGCATGATCTGAACTAAAAGTTACTGCTCCTGTAATTATAACTACCATAACTAATATTATTAATGCTGATAGTGTGTGGTTCATACATTGTACAATGAACTAATAATATATCTGGCATATCAATACAAGTACTAGGTTATATCACCATAATTAGTAAATATTCAATAGATATTATCAAAAATCTAATCTTATTGTTATTACACAAAGATTTTCATTAGTTACATACTATTCACATAATGAATAGAACACAAACAAGTAGTAACCGAGATGAATTTGTCATAACATGCAATCTTAGTTCTAATGTGGAGATTGGTAAAACTTCAATTGTAGCTTAATGATAGATGTTTTTATTATATACTGCTGTAATCAGAATGCATTCATTAATATTGGGAATAAAAGCTATATTTGTTGAACTATTAATGAGCTACGGATCAGGAAGAGGATATAGCGGCGGCTTTAACAGAAGCTTCAGCCCTAAACCTGTCGAGACAGGTAAAGAATATGATGTACAGATTACAGAGACAAGTAGAAGGGGTGACGGTATTGCCAGAATACAAGGATTTGTGATTTTTGTAAAAAATGGACAAGTAGGACAGAACGTAAAAGCAAAGATTATACAAGTAGGGGAGAGATTCGCTACAGCAGAAGTTGTATGAGTCATGCAATTCTAATAATATAAATCATAAATTTTGTTTTCAATAAAGTCTAAAACAATCCACCCTGGAACAAACTGAACGTTCCTTTTATTTTCTACCTTGGTAAATCTACTCTCTTATGACATTTCGATATAATATATTCGCATTGTCCTTCTGGCACGGGCTGGCCATATTGCACCTTATTTGATAAATGTAAAAAATTATCTTATTATTGCTATTAACTAACATTCAATGTCAGATACAATCTATCTCTTCATTAGCAGATCTTACAAGCGAATAATACTGTGCTGCTAGTCAGAAAGTCAAAATTAGCATCTAAGTTAGTCATATATGCCAGCATTTTGTTTATTGCATCACTTTTCTTCTCGTTATCAGAAGAGTTTTTTGCATCAAAAACTGCACGATTTTTCACCATCCATTACTATAACATTACATTAATATTGTTTGTCTTATAGTTTATTAACTTCATAGAGTCACCTTATGAAAGACTTATGGCAATGCATAATCATAGTTTAATCTATTGTTATTTGGTCATAGTCGCAGTGGAAAAGAACAGACAATCGATGATATTATAACCTGAAACTAAGACTATTATTAAACAATTCTAAACTTCATTCTATTTTCAAAATGCTCAGAAATATTTCTGCTTAACTTATATAACAAGGATGTTTATGAAAAAGATCTATTCTTGAAGTAAAATGTAATACCTATACTTATACAAGAAGCAAAAATATTATTGTACTCAATTGAAAAATCTACTTGGATATGGATGACGTTTATATTTCGGAGTATCCACTTTGAAACATGGGTGATATAAAGTCAATTTCAGCTCTAGTTAGCGGTGGTGAAGCCAATGCTGGTCCACCACTTGGACCGTCATTAGGTCCCATAGGTGTAAATGTATTGCAGGTTGTAAATCTTATCAATGAGAAAACTAAGGACTTTCCAGGAATGAAGGTTCCTGTCAAAGTGGAAGTTGATTCTGAGACCAAGAAATTTACAGTTGAAGTCGGAATTCCTCCGACAGCAGCTTTAGTTGCCAAAGAAGCAAATATTACAAAAGGCTCTGGTAATTCCGGCATAAACTATGTAGGAAATATAGCTATAGATAGTGTTGTTAAAATTGCGAAAATGAAAATTGAAAATTCGTATGCCAAGGATATAAAGGGAGTAGTAAAAGAAATAATAGGATCTTGTGTGAGTTCTGGTGTAAAAGTGGAAGATAAGCCCGCAAAAGAGATTTACTCTGACATATCTGCAGGTAAGTATGATGAACTTTTTAAATAACCTTTTTTACTCCTAAATTTTTCATACGAATGAATAGCTTCTACCTTTTTCTCTTCAATACACATGGTTTTCCAATCATAGATTCTCGTGTTGATAATTTAACTGCTGCTTTATCAAGTTAAAATGTATAAGCGTTGCATTCATATCGCCTTTTTGTAATGAATTGATAGCGTCATTTACCATATCTCTATAGATCAAGTGACAGATGAGTTAGGCACAGCAGCCGAAACTGACAATTGTTGTTAACTAAGTTCAGATGTGTTATTATGCCATTTGTATCACCACCAACAAAAAAAGGAAGTTATGAATGCGGCGGTGTTGGTATCTTTGGTGACTGTGTACGAGGGGAGGATGAGGAAGTGGAGATGGAGGTAATTGTGTGTGAGGCAGAATGAAAGTGGGGAAGGTCTAGCTGTAAGTATAACCTTTAGATCTTATCATTGGAAATGTGAAAAATGTGACATTCTCTACGATATTAAAAGAATTAAGACACCGTAAGGAAGATTATCATGCATACTAGTAGTAGAATGAAGTTGAGTGTATAAAACTGGAGATGTAAATTCAGATTAAAAGAGAGGGATCAACACTGGTAGCTTATGAACCACACAACTACTACAATTTTGCCCTCTCTTCATGTCATAATTCTATATTTTATATTTTATAACAGATATGATTCTAATTTTAGTCTCTAGCATATAGCAGATACACTTTATTGATTGTTACCAAAGTCTTGTAGTTAAGTTATGGCCATACTATTAATTAAAAACATACCACGGTACAAGTAGAATATGATAAGTGTGATATAGCAAGAACAGATGAATTAAGGTTGGAACAATGGCATTGAATTTCAACTAATAGATTCACTAATCTCCTTACTAAGAATCGTTATGGCTAATGATGCTACGAAGCTTTGATATTTGATTATGCCCTATTTGAATACGTAAAAGAAGGGAAAGATGAATGGAAAATCCTCCACTATGGGTTTGGGGTTTTATTGTAGGCGTAATAATAGCTGGTAAGTTTATTTATAGATGGCAAACAACAAAGCACCTTGCTAAAGAAGCTGAAGAAATAAAAAACAAGTCTGACGATAAAATAAATGACATTGGCAATGATTTTAATGATGATATGAAGAAGAGTAATAATACCAGAGATGTTAGAGCTCATAAATATAGTCCCCGATATTATTACAAGGATTACTTTGCAATAAAGAAGAAAAACAAATAATCTCAATTGTAGTCTTAAAGAAGAGACTAAAGTTATGGAAAACAATTATTCTAAATTTGTCACACATATGTAATTATTTGCTCTCCCTCGAACTTGCCTATCATGAAATAAAATTGCTATATGTATGTGATTGTATATCATAATAACTGACAAGAATGAAAGGGAAAATAGTATTACATCGCCATGAAAGCAGTATTCTTAAATCTAATCCGTTAAAAGATCCATATATCCGAGATCTGATAGTATATCTTCCTCCTGGATACTCTCAATCTTATTCCAAAGGGTATGTTACCGTTTTTGGACTTCCAGGTTTTGGTGGTCAAGGAAGGAGCTTATTGAATGCCGATCCTCTAGAAGAGAATATTGAAGAGCGAATGAATCGATTGATTTCAGGCAAAAAATGTGGTCCAGTGATTCTGGTGTTAGTAGATTGCTTCACAAGATTTGGAGGAAATCAATACTTGAACTCGTCAGCAATAGGAAGATATGAAGACTACATAATAAAAGAAATTGTTCCCTTCGTTGACAAGAACTATAATGGTTCTGCACGAGCAGTCTTTGGACATTCTTCTGGAGGATATGGTTCTCTTATATTGGGGATGCGCCATCCAGATGTATTTCATGGATTAGCAGATCATTCTGGCGATGCTGCATTTGAATATTGTTATCTACCAATTTTCCCAAAAGCTCTTGACTCTTATAGACAATATGATAATAGTCCCAAAAAATGGCTTGCTGATTTCTGGAAGAAACAAAACCGTCACAACAAGGAGGATGGACCTCCTCTGAATGTATTTGCAATGGCGGCTCATTACTCTCCAAATAAAAATTCAAATGAGATGGGTGTGGATTTACCCTTTGATCTGAAGACAGGACAATTATTGCAAAATGTGTGGAATCGATGGTTATCTTGGGATCCAGTCAAAATGATTGTGAAGTATCACAAAAATTTAAAAAGACTAAAACTTATTTATCTTGACTGCGGAACAAAAGATGAGTTCAATCTTCAATGGGGAGCAAGGATACTTCACTCTAAGCTTAAAAGTATGAATATAAAGCATTATTATGAAGAGTTCTATGATGGACATTCTCACATAGGCTATCGATTAGACCATTCACTACCCAAAATTTATTCTGCGTTATCATAAAAAGAGAAAAGATCAAAGCAAACCCAAATGTACTGAACTAAATACTACCCAATACACTGGCACTAAAGTAAGAACAAGAACAACAAGAACAGGATCAGTTAAGACCATATATTAACGTCATATCTGACAATTAGTTAATCTATATACATCAGATAACAAGTTGGCAATTCAAGATCCATCTTTA
>JBEVTH010000187.1:0-5023 GCA_041156085.1 Candidatus Nitrososphaera maunauluensis | reverse complement strand
CCACAGTAGCAGGAGGCAAATTTTCCTGAGTTAAACCATCTGCATATGCTTTTTGTTCAAATATGAAATTAGGAACAAATGACATAAAGGGCAATAACAAAATAAGACATATGGAAGCAGAAGTGAAAGCAAAAGTTAGATTTCGGTAGTTAAAGAAGAACATTTAACTAAACACCCTCCGACATCGTATTATTCACTAGTAGAGTAGATGTCAATGTAACGTATACTAATTTTTTAAAATAGCACGGAGACTTGATTTTATCTAAAACGCCGAAATAAAACATAGTATTCTAGTATTTACGTCATGGGTTAGATAAACTTAATGGTTAGACGTCTTTAATATTATAGAAAAAATAGAGCAGTTTGTTATAAATTCCACTGGTTAAGAATATTTAGTCAACGAAGTGATTACTAACATCACTTCCTCGTTGTTCCCGCAATTTGAGACAGTGGAGATACCATTCGATTAGTTGCTAAACAATAGATTATAACAATAACAATAATCTCCTGTATTTGATGGATATATACGAACTATAAAATTTTGAAGTTACGCAGATCCTAACTCTTGATATGATATTTTTCAATAGGTGCAGTGCCCTGCTTAAAGGTTACAATTACCGTATCGCCTATCTTATACGGGCAATTTGGGATACCCCGTGGTTGTTGATCAGAACCTTCGACCACACAAGTTCCCTCCTGATCCTTGAGTATAACTTTATTTTCTTCAGTTACTTCCTTTCTGATTATATCTTTGATGGGAAAGCCAAACATAGCTTGAACTGCAAAAAAACCGCCTATTATCGCAATAATGACTATAATTCCTAATTCCTTACCTGACATTCGGGAGAAGATTGATGTATCTGAGTCAGAGTCGAATCCAGAATCGTACCCCATATGTAATTTATGTATTATAAGGATTTAAAACCGATCATATTATTCGCTTCCATCAAATGTTTTTACGGTAATTTGACATTTGTCTGGATTTTCACACTCATTAAAAAGAAAGATAAACAGTATTTATTTCATTTAGAAAAATTGTCTTTGATATATCTCTTCAATTTTTCTGCTTCAGTACTAGTTATCATAATATCATCATTGAATACACTCTTCTTTTTTCCTTTTGATGCTCTTATCCTGATAGCATATTTATTTTCTGATGTAGGAACTATTTCCATTCTCAGATCTGGACCCTTAGACAACATACCCTTTACACCTTGGGCAATAAGCTTATCATCAGTATCATCAACTTTACGTGGTTTATCAAATTCTAAATTAAATCTGTTGATTCTATCTTCTATCATAAGTTTCAATTTGTCATCTTTGTGTTCTTTCTCAATTCTGAAAATATACTGCTGTAGACCCTCTATTTCAAGGATCTGGGGAGAATTCTGATCTGAGAAAGATGTAGAGGATTCCTGTGACTGTTCTTTTTCTTTTCTCTCGTTTTGTAGACTGTCCCATAACATTCCTTCTTTAGCAACAGTTATTCTGAATTTTCCCTCTGCTCCTATGATTAGAAGATGTGAGTCTACCGTCTTTTGAAGTTCATCTGTAGTCATAGCTTTAACAGGACCTCTGAACCATTGGTTTGATGCTTCTTCAAAGTCCAGCAATCCCCTATAATGAACTATGTAACATTCCTTCGCATTCCATCTTCTAACGAGCTCAAATGCTTCACTTACAGAGATCATTCCTGTTTCAGGATGAGGATTGTAGCTTTGTGTACCCAGAACAGCCAGAGATGGGTTCCATAACAGGGTTTCATCTATATTAGGTAATGAAAGAAAATCCCATCCGATTATTACTTTTTGATTTGCTAATTTGATTATATATATCACAGATCCGGATGGTGAGTTCTCGCCATGATAGGATGAAACGGGTATTATTGAAAATGGACCTACTTTGAAAGATTGGTCTGGTGTCACTATGTTAAACAACATTTGACTATTATTGTTTTTATAAGAGGAGAGCTGTGGAAATTTACTGAGGATCTGATCTCGGCATTCTGCGGTACAATATATATTCAGATTCGTTGAGTTGTTATTAGCTTTTTCTGCTAGGATTGGCAACTCTCTGATATGATCATCGTGTGAATGTGTGATCAATATGGCATCTGGAATAACTCGTGATGATAATGATTCAAGTCGAAGATCAGAAACGCCTTTTTCAATGCTTTGTACTATTCCTTGACCTACATCAACAAGAACATGAAAAATTTGATTTGTCTGCTCATCATCTGATGCTGCTGCAAACAGAGAGCAAGAAGTGTTTGTCATTATATTTTGATGTTCTACTTCTGCAGCCCTTTCTGACTTTTCTGCAGTTCCGAGCGTTGAAATGTCTGGAAGTGTTCCATTAATTCTTAGGATTAGCTGATCTTTTGTTAGTTTTTTAGCTGAAGATGCTTGAGTATTTAGCATATCAGTATTACAGAAAACTGTTAGATAAACATAATGGCTAGATATATATAATATTCTTTGGATTTGAACCGCTTTTCTGTAATTCCTATGTAGCAGAGAACAGTATAAAATACAAAGCTAGGTGCATAGCACAACAATAAAAGCATTATACATCTAATTCAGATTGTACATCCTTAGGATTCAACATTTTAACTTCGTGAATAGATCTGTAAATACTATGGCTAGTCTTTCTTCAGTAAACCGTTTAACGCCTTTGTATATATTTCGTAAATAATTTGCTCATCAGCGTGATTGACTACTCTTTTTTCATAAGAGATGGCAGTGCTTACAAGATAAAAAGACAATCTTTCTGATATAGTGTTGATCTCTTCCAGTGTCTTTTCAAGATGATCAGAATAGGGATCTTTTTTTAGCATAAGTAAAGAAACTACTGCTCTTGCTCTTTCAAGGCTAATAGGATAGAAATAACGAGCAATATTTTTTGGTAATGATTCTAAATCATAAACAAATAGATAAGCTACAGTTGAGAAAAATATCTGCATTATTCTGTGCTTTTCTACCTCCCTCTTGGCAATAGTTACTAATTTATTGGATCTAAGTATCTTTATATGGAAATTGAGGGAAGCCCCTGACAATCCTAGTTCCTTGGCAAGACCTGCCTGTGTCATGGGTTTTTGTCTTAGTAGATCTAGTATGGCTCTGCGCATTGGATCGACTAGTACCTTTGCAATTCTTGCATCATCTACTATGTATACTGCTTTCATATTTTCAATAAATCACTCAATTATTGCGACAATGAATATTCTTGTCGTTCTTATTAAGGCTTAGCTGTATTGAATAGATAGACAACTCTATTTATGTCATGCAAGAATGTAAGCAGTATACTTAAATCACCATAGACAATTCCTTCTCATTTGATAAGTAGTTTGGCTTTATGTGCCGGTCATGTTTTTTTTAGTAGTTATTTTTTTGATGGGATATACGTTCTTGCAACAGGCTAATTATTTGAGTGTATTTATCTGGGTAATGAATCAGTTGCCAAGCGATTTCAGTTAAGCCAGCCGTATCGATGGGTATATCCAGATATTTATTCGCTAATTCAATCTGTCCTCCAGGAATGAACCACCGTTGTTGATATTCTGCATTTTGAATTTCTTCACGACAAAGCTCTTGAACCAAGTCATCCCTTTGTTTTAATACTGCTTCTAACATATTTTTAATTTTTTTATTATCTTCAATAGTAGGTTTATTTCTTTTGTATTCTTCGAGCTCGTCTATAGTCAGTCCGAAGTCTAGTACCGCCTTATGCATAGTGTATTTTACATCTTCTACTTTTTCTGTTAACTTACATAGTTCATCGTTTTTTTCTATGATAAAGAATGGCAGTTTGTCCACAGACACTCCAAGAGCGTCCGATAAAGTACATGATTCTTGTACTTTGTCTACAAATTCTTGTGGGTCTAATTCTTTCTTGAAGCAATGCACGGTGATATTTTCAAGGAAAGATTCTACGCTGTCTTCATCTAAATCCATATCGCCCATTTTCTGCTTTAGTCGCATACAAGATGCAAATCTGTCTAAATTCCAGTCATTTTTCTTAATCATGACTGCGACAGATCTAAGCAACTCAAAATCAGGATCGTTAATTTTCCTACATTCTTGAATTATGGAAGTTACGGTTCCGGCCCCTATTTCGTTATTTTTCGCAATCTGGTCTCGCGAAATCCCAGAAAGCCATTGATTCAACACGTTATTTTTAACGGAAGATGGAATTGTACCACCCATTTGATATTTACAATTAATTTAAATTCTCAAGCTATTTAAGAACTAAAACCTTTAGTTTTATCATTTTATTATGTTTAGTGTTGTTGGTCTAGTTACCTCCTTTGATTACTACGAAGCATATGTCCCAGGCGTGCCATTGCTATTTTGAAATGAAATACAACTGGTATCTGACGATAATTTGACGAGTATTCGACGGTGGTATGACGATGAATCGACTACAATATGACGACAAAAAAAAGCTCATCTCAGCCAGTAAGTATCTTTCATTCAGGCCGAGCTTGCATATTACTAAATTAGAAAAAAGAATACGATGCAATTAACACCGAACCTCCCTGTCATAAGAGGTTGCACAAGTTAATCATAGTATTACAGCGGTGGGTTGAACAATTTATTACTCCGGGTTAATGGTATGTTATGTTAATTAAAGTGCTTGGTTACAGAACCCACATACTTTTGCAACATCTAGTTCTTATGGACCGCCAAAATCTATGATTGACCCTCAATTAGCAATTAAAGTTATTGTTGACTTGATTTTATCAATTCTCCTGATGCGCAGACTAATACTTTCTTTTAATTTGTCAATTGTATCCGCACGAACAATTGCAATCAAATCATAAGCACTAATAACCTGATATACTTCTACAATCTCTGGAAATTGCTTTAGTTCTTTGATAATCTTTTCTTCGAAACCCTGTTCACAATTGATTAAAAGGTAGGCTGATGATGATGTTGTTGTTGTTGTTGACATATATGTATAATCAATGATAACAGAGTAGAATAAATTAAATGCTGGTGATATAGATAAAGGCTTAGAATTC
>JBEVTH010000186.1:0-5024 GCA_041156085.1 Candidatus Nitrososphaera maunauluensis | reverse complement strand
CTCATAGAGGCGATTATCTATAACAGTTATAATAATATATATAATATCTGCAAACTTCCTAAATGTTTTTTACATGGCACTATGCATTTAATCCTTCTGAACCAAGTAAGAATAATATAGTTGTAAAATTTACCTTTGCTTTTATGACAGATAAAAACACAAACCTATCTTCAGATTCAACTAACTGTTCTGTTAAATGTCAAATTTGTGATGGTACTAAAGTAACTTACCTCATGAAACCATGTTATTTCTGCAATGAGACTGGACTGAGTAACAATTTTACGAATTCATTTATAAAAAATCATATTTGTTTGTGTTCAACTACGAATAGAAGGACTTGCCCTATATGTAAGAAAAATTGTCATCATGATTCTACACTGCATCCAAAGATATTATCAGTTAACATCTAAAAATATCTTGAAGCATATTATTGCAATCTGGTAAATATTTATTGAAAGCATATTAAGCTATAACACAAATGGTTGACTATTCGTCATATTTCTCGGCAATAGCGAAATATCAACGAGTAAAACTTGAAGAGCCCGAGAGGTTAGCTTTTTTGAAGATTATAAATGCCCCTGAATCAGTATCCAAAATAGCTTCTTACTTTAAGTTAAAGCGAAAACAGACAGCTCGTTATTATGACCAAGATGCCAGCTTGAAGATACTTCAAGATATTAACTTGATAGAGCAAGTTCAGGAATCTTCTTCATTTTTGCATGGAGCTCGTTGCAATTTAACAACTTGGGGGTTATTCTATGCCTTCACTAATATGGCCAATTATCCTCCAAAATTATTTATGCAATATCAAAACAATGTAATCCTAAGAACTCTACTTTACCCTTACTTTGGAGTAGACACTATAAAAAATTGCACTTCTCGTTTATACTCTGTAATAACTCAATATCTATGTGAATGCTGTAACATGACTTTTGATAAACTTGAATCAATCAGGTCTATGTCTGATACAAAAGACAAAGGAAGATACATTAAGGGATTAGAATTTGACTTGGAATCGCACGCCAAGATTTTGGGATTTAAGATAGCGGTGATGTACAACGAATCAAATCTTCTTACAACTAATCCAGATGTCATTGATGATAACGCCAAAGTTGCATTATATGAACTCGAATGTAGCATGAAATTACTTCTCTCTCATGATACGAGATTCATGCAATTCCTGCAACTTATACAAAAGGAATGCGAGGAAGGATATACGGAATTGACAAGACTCAAAAATAGAAAATAACGAAAGGAAGATCTCGGCGCCTTTGAAAAGAAAGAACCCGTGTGACATGTTAGCAATCAATATGACTCAATATAGAGTTAAGGAAAGGTTCTAATATTTGGAGTCATCCCAGTCTGAGGCTTAGCTGCAGTAAAAATAGTCTGTGACATTTATTTTATGAATTCAGGAACAGATATTTCTGCATCAACTCTAAACTGAAGACACATTTCTATAGGCGTAAAAATAAAAATCTTTTTTGTCAAAAAATTAAGTGTTAAGACTTCTATTTGACGGTAGAAAATATTTCTCTACTTCATCCAATCTTTCTATAGAACCCTCTTTCTCTCTAAGACCTGAATAAGATGAATCACCCCGAATTTTTTGTAAAATCAAAAGAACTTGTTCATTAGTAACTCCCTGTTTTATATCATAATCGATTTGTCTACAAATGTTTGTTATCTTACCATACCGTTTGTTCTGTCTTTTCTCCCACCTAGTAGCATTTTCCGATAGTCCTGTTACAAATTTTACGATTATCTTTTCCATATGTTTAACATGCCAGTCTCTCATAGGGAAACTGTTTTGCATCAAAGAAAGTCCCTCACACAGCAATATACGTCAAACCCACATATATGTAATTCTTACAAAATACATTAAAGAAATGAGATAGGAAACGAGAAAAGTGTGTAACAACTACAAGATGATTAGATGACGTGGTGTGACAGCAGCAAAAATAATTAAAAGAATAAGGAAACCAGGGATATAGTATATTATAGGTCATCAGAGACCGGAAATAGAAAAATAGTCCGTTAAATCTAGTCTAAATTAGCGTAAGTGTGTTGACTTCCATTCATCTATTTCATATCTAATCCCACTATTCCCGCATTTCCCCAATTCTCTTTTAAAACTTCATAGATTACCTTTTGCTCCTCTGTTTTCATAATCCTTACTGTTTCTCTTGTCAATACCTCAACTAATTATCTTCTCTGCTCCACAGATCTTCCTTGACTTATTGTAATTTGTATTACAGGCATAATTGCTATTTTTATTATTTTCTCATTTATAATTTCTATGCAATGAAGTATATTGCATGTCTACTAATATCAAGTATATTTGGAAAATAAACTAACAAAATCAATCATTGTAACAGGAGCTTCTAGCGGTATAGGTAAAGCTACCGTTATCAAATTAGTAGAATCTGGATATCAGGTTTTTGGACTAGCACGAAGGTATGATAAACTACTTTCTATTGTTCCGACTGAATTGTTATCCAAAGAGAAAAACCAAGAGCTCTATGTTCCAATAAAGTTTGATATTACAATACCAGAAACATTTAATGACGTTCTTCACACCATTTTTTCAAAGTCTATAGGAAATACAATCTATGGTCTTGTAAATAATGCAGGCTATGTAGAACCTGGAGCAATTGAAGATATAACCATGAACAACTTACGAATCCAGTTTGAAACAAATTTCTTTGGTCTTGTGGGATTCACAAAGAAAGTATTGCCATTAATGATGCAACAAAATAAAGCAGAGGGAAGAATTCTAAATGTGAGCTCACTTGCTGGATTGATATCGCTTCCGTTGATTGGAGCTTATGCAGCAACAAAACATGCATTAGAAGCAGTATCTGATGCTCTTAGAATAGAGGTTTGGAACACAAATATTAGAATCATAACAATTAATCCTGGAGTTGTTGAAACGAACATCTATGATGTTTTGAAAGCAAAGTTAGGTTACATGGTTGAAGATAACGTTAACCAATCAAGGTTTATTGCAGCTTACAATAAATATTTTACCAAACAAAACTATCCAGGAATAAAATCAAGCGTCGTTGCAGATGTTATCTGTGGTGCAATATCGGCATCAAATCCAAAGCAAAGATATATCATTGGTTCAGTTAAAGAAAAACTGGCAGTTAGATTAAGACCTCTTGTTCCTGATAGGTTATTCAATTCATTACTTGCTAAACAGATACGGAACTAGCAGCACTTTTAGCTGCTAGGATTGATCTCCTAAAAGTGAAACTAACACAATTTGGGCTGCTCGGTACATTCAGTCTGTGTCGGGTACCCCGGCATCTATGGGTATGGATATTAGCATTGCAAATAGCCTCTCGTGAAGGTGTTTAGCTTCCCATTGCTTATGGGTGAATTTGCTATAGCAGTTCAGTATAATCTTCTTATAAGGTAATTGTGCTAAAAAAATAATACTCTAGCGATGATCCGTTGGGATCAAATGACATTTTTAGGAATGACATTTTTTGCAAAATTTGAGGTGGAGGTAAAGGCTATTATAAAAAGGCATATTCTGACGTAGAATCAACAATTAAGATGGCCATGAAAGAAAGGATGCTCACGATTGTCGAAGCCTACGTAGTTCCATTCAACTGCCAAAACCAAACCTCTGAATATGTTCAAAATATGGCTGAATCATTTGCTAAGAGGCATATATATGCAAGAAGAATAGGTCTTAATAAATTCCAGTCTTAAAAGTGTTCAAAACAGGTTAAAAGAAACGTTGACAGGTTCAAGTCGGTAAAGAATAAAACGACGTTTGCTTGATTCGAATAGTTTATTGGATCTATTGATAAACCTTAACTCGTTTGTGCAGGTTTGATATGAATCCCTGCATCACTTCAAGGCAGGTCACCTATACTCATCACCACAATCTCCAATTATCTCAAACAAGTTATTCGACTTTGTACATACAGCATCTATAGCATCACAATCTAACTTATCCAAACTAAAGTTGAATACTTGCATGTTACTGTTTCTATGATCAACAATTCCAAGTCTAACGCCGATAATAACTCCTGCTACTGCAGGCTTGGCAAGAATATAGCGGCTTGCTACATTTGCAATGCTTACGTTGTGCTTTTGCGCAATTCTTTTCAAAGTGGATAAAAGGTCTTGGAACAGATTCCATCCACCCCATGCGTCTATCATCTTCTTGTATTTTCGTAAGCTCAAGGTATTTAACTCAGCAGTAGACGGCTCTCTTCCTAGATAACGCTCTGAAATAAGCCCTCCACACAAGGTTCCATAGGAAAGGAGACTGATGTTATGCTCCATGCAAAATGGTATCATTTTTACTTCTGGCCTACGATCTATAATTGAATATTGAACTTGGTTTGATATAATCTGTAAACCTGAATCTATCATGATCTGCATACGCTTCGTATCGAAATTTGTAAGGCCAACATGCTTGATTATTCCTTCATCGCGAAGCTCGGATAGGTATTCGAGAGCATCCATGTAATACGGGTTGTTATAATCCCACCAGTGGAATTGAAGTAAGGCCAGCGATATAACACCCATTCTGCGAAGCGACCTTTGTATATTGTCTTTAACGATAGAGCGTGTAATTCTTCCTGGTTGTGGCACCCATTTTGTTAATGCCTGAATTCTATCGAGTTCCCCCTTTCCTTTTAGTTCTGATAATCTATGTCTAAATTCTCCAATAAAATCTTCCGCAGGACCGTAAATATCTGCTAGATCCCAGGTTGTGAAGCCAGCATAATGATATTCTATCATGTCATCGATTGCTAATTCATGATCGATATATCCGTGTCCTCCTGCCACCTGCCACATGCCATTGACTACTCTATTGATTGTCAAATCAGGAGCTAGCTGGAAGTAGCCCTTCTCAATCATACTATCATTCATCCTCTATGTTTTCTCTACCTTTTGTGTTACAAATATAGATTATAAAATCTGACGCTTAATAGATACACACCCTTTAAATCGAGCTCACCACTCTGTGTTTTCTTCTGTCTCCTGTTATTCATTGA
>JBEVTH010000185.1:0-5106 GCA_041156085.1 Candidatus Nitrososphaera maunauluensis | reverse complement strand
GTGCTCACATACTCATCTATCATTGATGATGCTCACTGAGGCAACAAATGCTGTTGTTCTTCCAGTCTCATCAGACTAGTTGCGAGGTCAAACTTTCTGCGTCATCATAGCATTTAATATTTCCACTTGATAGATTCCACCTAGCCAGTAGAGAAAAATTTACAACTGGTTGATTTCATTTGGAAATCTATTATCAATTCGCTATCTCCATAATAAATCCGCCATGTATCTTCCTGTGATCGAAGACACAATAAACGCTAGCTATATTTGTATAGAGAACCTACTACATACATAGAATTTTGAAGCGTATATATATACATTCAATTGTCATTTGTTATGACTTTCAAAAATGACGTGGCTCAAAGTAGCCCATAAATCTGAAATAGGCGAAAAAAAAGGAAAAGAAATTAACATCAATGGCACAAGAATTGCACTGTTCCATGCTAACGGCAAGTTTTACGCGATAGAGGCGCTTTGCAGACACCAGGATGGATCATTGGCCCCTGGGCAGATCGATGGCGAAGTGGTTGAATGTCCTTTGCATTCGTGGCATTATAATATTAGAACAGGTGAATTGTTAGATTATCTTGAGGGTGTAAAGCTGACAACCTATAAAGTGGATCTCAAAGGAAACGATTTATATCTGGATATATAAAAAAGACCTGCCTTGTATATATAATATCCAGACTACACATTATTCAAATTTGAGACTATATAATACTTTTACAAGGCGTATGGAAGAATTGGTTGCCCCAAATAATATAGTACGAATTTATCTCTGTGGTATTACAGTTTATGATAGTTCACATATAGGTCATGCAAGGACAATAATTCTGTTTGACGTTCTGCGAAGATTTCTTCTTTCTAAAGGTTATAAAGTAACCTTCATCCAAAATTTCACAGACATAGATGACAAAATAATCAATCGAGCAAAAAAAGAAGGAATAACAGCACAAGAGGTGGCCGCAAAGTATATTGACAGTTATTTTAATGATTTCGATTGTCTCAATGTATTGAGAGCTGATCAATATCCTCATGCTACCGAGAATATAAAAGAGATGATCGATTTAATTGAAGGATTAATTAAGAAGGGCCATGCATACATCTCGCTTAATGGTGTTTACTTTCGAATTAAATCATTTGACTGCTATGGTAGGCTATCCAAAAGATCTATCGATGAATTAGAGTCAGGGTCTAGAATAGAAGTTGATCCGTCTAAGGAAGATCCACTTGATTTTGCATTGTGGAAATTCTATTCTGATGCACCCATCTGGGATAGTCCATGGGGAAAAGGAAGGCCTGGATGGCACATCGAATGCTCCGCAATGGCGCTAAAATATTTTGGCGATACCTTTGAGATACATGGCGGAGGATATGACTTAGTTTTTCCTCATCATGAAAACGAAATAGCACAATCTGAGGCTTTTTCTGACAAGCAGTTTGCCAAAATATGGTTACATACAGGAATGGTTACCATCAATTCTGAAAAAATGTCAAAATCGCTTGGAAATATCGTGACTATCCGAGAATCTCTAAGCCGTTGGGGAAAGAATACTATACGAATTTATTGTATCTCGGTACAATATTCAAAGCCGCTGGACTATACAGACAAACTGCTGACAGAATCTAGGCAGAGATGGCGCCAGATAGAAACATGTGCATATGAACTACGTTTTGCAAATGCAAAAGAAACAGGCGAATTTGAAGCCATAGAGAAATTCTCAGGCGAATCTATGAAAGCATTTCAATCTGCAATGGATGAAAATATGAATACAATATTAGCCCTAACAATATTTATGAAATTCGTAGGGGAAATGAATCGTTATGCAGCAGCAGATAAACTTTCCCAACGCATGGCACAGGCTGCACTCAAAGTTTTTAAAAATTTCATGGATGTATTTGGTCTGAAAGTGATTGAGGCCACAGACAAAGAGAAAAAAGAAATTGAAGAGTTAATCGCGATGCGTAATCATCTGAGATCTGAAAAGAAATTTCAAAGCTCAGATGATATAAGAAAAAAATTATTTGACCAATATTCTGTTGAGCTAATGGATCACAGAGATAGAACTATTTGGAAGAAGGTTGAAACTATATCCATAAAATAGTGCCTTATGTATTATTTTGGCGTAACTACATATCTTTTAATCAGACTGCTCAGAATGGCATTAGGAAATAATCATCATTTATTCGCGTAGAATTTCTGTTCTTGGTTTACAACTGTATCAGGCATCTGACCATACGTTTAGAATGTGACTTCCTTCCCAGGCCAATAAATATCTTTTAAAGAAAAAGATGAATAGTACATTTTGATTGTAAAGTTTATTCCTCATGATTGTTGATAGTAGCTAATGAAACGAAAGCAAAAGGAGCGAATTTTAATTTTTGCAGGATTAGGAGTGATAGGATTGGTAATTTCATTTATTGTCTCTTTGCAGCTACAAAATACAAAGGCACAGGCCTTTGCAGAGTCCTATGGCCGGCTTGTAACAGATTCAAGGGCATTAACCCAAACTTATCAAAGTGAAATAGGTAAGTGGAAGGCCAAGCAATATAACAACAATACAATGATTTCATTGACTGATCAATATCTACCAAAATTTCAATCGTTAGTAGACAGAGCAAAAGAATTACAACCCACAGAAAAATATATCAAAACACGTGACTTTAGTATACTATCATTTCAATCAGAAATGGAAAGTTACAGGCATTTTCGCAACTTTTTGTCTACAGGTGATAGATCTGAAGATAGCAAGTCAACTCAGCTTTTATCCGATGCATTACGATATGAAACCTATGCATTTGCTGCTTTTAATTCAGCTCATTAATTTACGTTTGTCTTCCCTTTAATAGAGATTAATTTACCATCGTTTACACCGTAAAAAATATTTACACTGTAGATTAATTGCTTTCTCATACTTATATATCAATGCTTTTCAAAGTCTTCATGTTCCAACTCTTTTGCAGTCTTTGTATTATTCTTCTATTATCAATTGTTACCATACCGGTTAGTAATGGAGATGCATTCACTCAACAGCAAAAACAACAAGGTCAGCTACGGGAGTTTGCATTTGGAACGACAACTTCATTTATTGATGAGACCAATCTTATGCACGTTTATGGCGAACTGAAGAATATATCAAACAAGGCCATGAAAAATGTGGTTATAAAAGCACTGTTCTACGATTCAAACGGTAAGCTGATAAATGAGTTCCAGAGATCATCAGAACTGAGAACTATCAATCCAGGAGAAATATCTCCGTTCGAGATATTATATATCGATGCTAAAACTGTACATGCTATAAAAAATTATACTCTATCTGCATCGGGACAAGAGACTGAAATAAAAGCAAGGGCATTACGGATTATTTCGAATTCTTCTAAGCTAGATTTAACGGGAGTGTATTATATCAAAGGTAGAGTTGTAAACGAAGGGGTCGAGGCTGCAACAAATTCAATGATTATCGCCACCTTGTTTGATAAGGATGGTAAAATAGCTGTTGTTGGAAGGGCTCAGACAGAGCCAGTAAACATTTCATCACATTCAGAGGCTGCTTTTGATTTGCCAGTGACCGAAGCATTACAAACCTATAAAGTGAAAAGTTATACACTTTCAGTGGACTCCGATCAATACGTTGTCGTTCCAGAATTTTCCCAATCTATAGCCATGGAAATATTATTTTTAATATTTGCCGTAGCAGTGATATTAAATAAAGCAATCAAATTAGGCCCTAGCACTTAAGTTTAGCTAGTTAGTGCCTCATCATAATATCCGTCAATGTGTTTACACTAACTGTCTGTTTTCCTTTCGTCTGTTTCATCAGTAACAGTCCACGGAAAATACTTTCCGATAATCTTGGCCCAGTCGACTTTTAGAGAAATGTAGAGTATGGCTCCAAGAATTATGGCAGTTGCAGCTACTACAATAACAAGATTAACTGGATTTGAATATTTTGAAATAAAGTATTGAATAAATGGTCTTCCTAAAATTATTGCTCCCCATATTGTGATCATTTTTAATACTATCTTGCCTGAAAAAACAGCACTTGCGAATCTCCATGGATTATATTTCGCAAGACCAAGTGTAATGTAGACTAAGTCATCAGGGATTGGGATCGCTGCAGCAATAAAAGCGCCAAGCCACCCGTATCTACTTAAAAGCCTATGAAGAGGAAACATCCTCCTCTTGGTAGTGTTATTTAACATTTTACGACCGTAATAACTAGCATAGAAGACTATCATCTTTCCCATCACAGATCCAAATGCACTTGAGAGAGCAATGAGATTGGGATCTAAATGTTTGTCAAATGCTGCTGCAACTAAAATTGGAAAATAAGGTACCGGGACGAAAATAACAATGCTTCCAACAAAACTAACTAATAAGATACCCAGATAGCCAAAATTATCGAAAAACGTAAAAAGCTCATCTATATTGGTAACCAAATAAATAACTCGATGTTTCACTCTATATCTAGTTGTTGCTAAATTATCCTCGAGTTTGGTGGAAATATACATATTATACACAAGACATATATTTCTGAGATCGCTAATCTTAATATTAACTGCTGGCTAAATTATGTAAGTTAATAATAACCTATTTCAATATACTATGTATTTATCTATTTATCACAAGGCTAATAATCACGGATAGAAATTTGTGAGTACAAATTACTAAATAATAAAACCTTTTCTTATCGTTCATCTGAGAGTATATAAGCCAACGACCCATATATATTCCGAAACTTTTGATCTAGTTAGCAATTTTACAGCAAATTTAAATTCCCTTTCAACGACTATACTATTATCAAAATGATAGTTTTATGAAAAATCCTTTTAAGAGATCTGGCAAATCCTATAATGGCAGAATACCTGATGGAGATCCATATGGATATGCAGGATCTATTCCATCAAGATCTCTTCTTACATCTAACAAGCTAAAAATCCTAGCAGGAATAGTGACATTTATTGTTATTATCATAGTTATGTCTGAATCTGTAGTTATTGTACAAGCAGGACATAGAGGTGTTGTGCTTTATGTTGGTGCAGTTGAGAATAAAGTATTAGGAGAAGGAATACACTTCATAATACCATTTGCTGAACAGGTAATAC
>JBEVTH010000184.1:0-5178 GCA_041156085.1 Candidatus Nitrososphaera maunauluensis | reverse complement strand
CCCTGAAACATATGTAATATAGCTTATAGTATTCAAGTTACAAGTCATGATGATGATGATGATGATGGTGGTGGTGGTGGTGGTTGTTACTATCATTATTTCTCATTTTCATCTAATCTAACTCAATAAGATCGATGGATTTGATAAATGATATGGAAAGAGAGGAGTATAAGAAAAACCTGTCTGATTCAGTATAGTTTACTCCTCTTGTTTATCTCATTGCACAAAGCGTTCTTACCGCAACATCAAGGCCTATTCATACTTGACATGTGTCCACAATGAGCTTTCATTCAAGAACCACACAATCAGCTACCCAGAGAGAATTCAATTTGTTTGTTTGTTTGTTATTCTTTACAAGCTTTTTTCATATCAGATACAAAAGACTTTATTTCTTCAACCATCTTTACTTCATTAACTTTTGAATTTTTTATTTTATCAATCAGTGCACTTGCAACTATTATAGCATCTGCACCTGAGTCAATCATAAGTTTAGCCTGTGCTGGTGTATTGATGCCAAATCCAACAGCTAGCGGAATAGTTGAACCCAAGATCCTCTTTACATTCTTAATGTTGTCCAGTGTGTAATTTTCAAATGATTCTCGCATGCCTGTTGTTCCATATACAGATATGATATACACAAATCCTGAAGACTTTGAAGCAATAGATTTTAGCCTTGACTCTTTTGTATTAGGAGATGCCAAAAATATTGTTGCAAGTCCTAAAGCTGTAGCTTCTCTAACATATTCATCACTTTCTTCAAGTGACATATCTGGAATAATGAAACCATCTACTCCATATTCTACAGATTGTTTTAAAAACTCCTTCAACCCTCTTTTATACAAAATATTGTAATATGTAATAACAACAATAGGTATCTCAGGAAACTTTGCTCTAATTTCCTTGGCAGTTGTTAAGCATTTTTCAGGAGTTATTCCATTGTTTAATGACTGGTATGATGCTTCTTGAATAACAGGTCCATCGGCCACTGGATCAGAAAAGGGAATTCCTAATTCAATTATATCCGCTCCTGCTTCAACTACTGCTGATACTATTTTGTGAGTAGTATTGATGTCAGGATATCCTGGTAACACATAACAAATTAGTGCGTGTTCATTTTTTTCTGATAATACTTTGAGCTTTTTGCTTAGCCGATTGTTGCAGTCCTGTCGCAATAAACTTTCAATCATACGTATTACTGTCTTTTATTAGATAGGTTATTCTGAACTATGCTATATAATCCTTAAGCCTTCTGTGCTCAATCCAATAAGATCATTCTACGAGAAAAGTCTACAAAATTAGTATATCCTATATTTCATGATTTGTCACTAGCTATTTTTACCTTTCAATACCAAATGATAATTTTATACCTGCTCTATATTCTGTTATATTTCCTGTTTTTGGGTCTACGTGTGCAGTTTTGTCTAAGACCTCTATACCATGTATGTTTCTAATTGTCTTTACTGCTTCATTGAGAGCAGTCTGAACTGCATCCTCCCAACTTTTATCTGAGCTACCTACTAGTTCAACTATTTCTGCTATTGGTGTAGATGAAGACATATCAAATATAAACACTATTAAGACTATTTATTTATTTACAAACCTTGATTATGGTACAGGCTAGATATGATAATTCACAGAATCAGTAATAGAATCTATCATTCTTTATAGTTTCCAAGCAGTTGTGTTTTAAGTCTCTGAAACTCTTCATCTGTTATTGCACCTTTTTGTTTCAAGTCGGCCAACTTTGCTAATTTATCTAATGGATCTTGTTTTTGTTCTTCTACACCTTGAGTTCTATATGTATAATTCTGTGTGTTTGATGATTGCTGTCCAAGACCCTCTCCTCTAATTCCTTGTCTAATAAAAGCGTCTGCCTGTTCTGCGGTGTGTTTATCAATACCAGGAATTACAATATCTTCAGTGTGAAAGCGTGTTTTTAAAACTATGTCTGTATGCAATATACCCCGTTTTAAACTAACATCAGCAATATCCTGATAATTTATATCTATGATATCTGCTTTCAAACCAGCCCATTTAGGTATTCTATAAATCACACGTATGTTAGTAATGTAAAGAGAAGCTGGAGTGGTCATTGAACTACCTGGCCCTACTCTTGATTGCGTGACTCTAAGTAGAATTTGTTCTCTTTGTAATAGTAGATGTTGTATGTCAGAATCCACATTTGTAGCGCGATGGCTATTAGGATTATTAGTCAATTTATTTAAATCCTTATTGTTTGAGAGTGGATGGAATTGATAAGTGATATGGTAGTCATGTTCCTTAATACTTCTTGCTAAATAACTTTCTTCAGGGTTTTATAGAATTAATAAAAAGTTGTCAGAATTAAGATGGTTGACAGCTGAGGATGCATTAGTGTTAACGGTTTGCTAGACTTACTATTCCACAGAAGAGTCTGGCTGCAATATCTAGATAAGAATAACCGAATGAATGTGCCGCTGCTTCTGCTCCAGCAAGATTACCATTATTTAGAGAAGTACAGAACCGTTGGACGATATCAGGACGCGATTGACCTCCATTTCCTCCAGCATTAAATCCTCCATTTGACCCTCCATTTCCTCCACCCCTTCCACCGCAAGAATTCAAGCCGGCATTATATCCATCCATAAATTCAGAAGTATGGAAACTTGGGCCATGACCAGGGCTACTTAAGTAATTTCCTTATAGCAGCATTAAGCATATTTTCAAGTCAGCAAGAAGTACTAGCAATAAAACAGACACGCTTTGAGATTGAATACCAAGATGCCTGTAATTATTTTACTGTAGCAGGCAAACATACATCAGAATACTTGAGTGGATATGCAGCAAGTTCCAAGGATTGTGGGAATTCAAACCTACCAACAGATAATAGTCAGGTACAAGGACAAAGCTCAAACATAAATCCATTGTAGACTGCTGTGTGCAGGTAGTAGTAGTAGTCAGGCACAGGCTGGCGCTAGATGACTACATTTTATTTATTTGAATGGAGACATATCTAGAATATCTCGCTGAGATTTTCATTATTATTACCGTTGAGAGATAAAGTGTTATGCTCCAATGTATATTTTCATTTTCAACCCCAAATTATGTTTGTCAGCTAACAAAGAATTTTAATTATATTAGAGGTGGGATGTTTGGAAGCCTAGAATTGGTCTATCAAAACTATTCTGAAAAAATGATGTCTAGTATATCTTCACTCTTACTATTCACATTATTATAAGAGTGAACTTACAATAACACAACCATGAGAATAAACAATTGGCACCTGCCACCGCTGTAGTAATGTTAGGCGTGCTAGTACTGGACTTTCTCAGATTTGCTCATAAAACTGAACTAAACGATTTTTGTCTTTGGCTTAGTCTTTGACCATTTTCTCATCCATTGCAGCAGGTTAATGACGGATTCTACAAGTTCCTGACCCTTACTTGTTAATCTGTACTCTACTCTTGGTGGCATCTCATTATACCTATATCTATTCAAGATTCCACTCTTTTCTAACTCTTTGAGCCGGATGGATAATGTTCTTGAGCTAAAACCTTTCATTACTTGTCTGAATTGTTTATGTCTTATAGGATTAGTAGTGCAACATAATGGCACTAGGATTTCAAGTGTGCCTCTTTTTGTTATTAATTTTCTAAGTTTTGCTGTTTCAGACATAAGTAATGATGCATCATAACCAGTGAAGTCACAAAAGACTTCTTGTTGTTGAATTGGCAGTTTGTCATTATTATTATTTTTTAATTTCCTAATAGTTTCCATATTACACAATAACAGTTTACCTGTTTTCACCTGACAACTTAAATAGTTTTGTTTGTAAACTTTTTTAATGGAAGAACAAGAGATTGTTGTAATAAAGGAAAGAGTAAAAGAAAGATATGGCAAAATAGCATTAACAGGAAATTCTGATTGTTGTTGCATGCCTGGAGAATGTTGTGATAGTGTTAGCCCTCCTCCAATGCAAGCTACTACAGTTATTGGTTATGAGACTAAAGAGCTAGAATCTATCCCTAAATCATCGATATTGGGAGTTGGTTGTGGAGCACCAATACACCATGCTCAACTTAGAGAAGGTGAAACTATTGTAGATTTAGGTTCTGGAGCAGGAATTGATGTATTTCTATCAGCCAACAAGGTCAGCAATTCAGGTAGAGTAATTGGCATCGATATGACTGATGAAATGTTGGAAAAAGCAAGAAAAGCTGGAAAGGAGAATGGTTATACCAATGTTGAGGTCAGAAGAGGAGATATAGAAACAAGCATTCCAGTTGATGATAATACTGCAGATGTTGTTATCAGCAATTGTGTGGTTAACCTTACTACAGACAAAGTAAGAACATTTAGGGAAATCCATAGAATTTTAAAAAAGAATGGCAGAATGGTAATATCTGATTTAGTTACAAATAGGGAGATTGAATCTACTGCAGCGAATGCTGAAAAATGGTGCAGTTGTATAGACGGTGCATTAACTAAAGAGAATTACCTTGCAAGTATTAGAAAAGCAGGACTTGACAATATTGAAGTCTTGGAAGAAAAGTTGTACTTAGATGGAGACCAAGTTAGTGATGGCAGAAAAATTACAAGTTTGGTCATAAGAGCATTAAAGGGTTAGAGGATATTATGATCAAATTATTTGGCAAATCAAAAAATTCTGAAAATGAGTAGGCTGTTCCTTTTGTATGTGTAGAAAATTCAGGAAGAAGTCAGATTGCTGAGGGTAGATAAAAGTGCCTATCAAAGTTATAGAAAGAGGTTTTCATTTGTTCTTGCTTCCTTAGGTTTTCCTTGTCCCTGTTATATTCTTGTTTATATTTTTCACATTTATTCTAAACCTATGCACTCCTAATTGTGAAATGAAAATATTGAATGATCTTATCTTCATTACTGTCACAATTGCTATTAAATAAGAATGCTCAACACACAACTATTATGCCATCGATATCAAGCACTTCTAAAGAGCTTTGGTGTTTTAATTGCAATTCTATGAGAATAGTATGCCTTCATGATTCATGTCCAGAACACTGTGATCTATGCCTTAGAATTAAAGCAATAATAATGAAATCAAGCCTGTAGTTGTGGTAGTAATTTTATCTATATCCTACAACTAACTATTATTTTTTTAATACAACATTATCTTTTGATAAATGGTCATAGATAGAAAATATTTGCTATATTCATTACCGA
>JBEVTH010000183.1:0-5183 GCA_041156085.1 Candidatus Nitrososphaera maunauluensis | reverse complement strand
TATAGCTCTGGTTGACAATATGCGTCTTCATCTGCCATAATCTTTCATTATAAGCACTGTCTTAGGAGTCTACTTACCAGGTAGAGTTATCATAACACAAGAAAGGTACTGAAGAAGAATAATCCGATTTGTCTCCCTACTGTTAATCAAGGATCATGGAATTTCTATTTGATATTGTTATTAGAAATTTCACACGCCTTACATTGTAGTGATTTTGGCCTTTTCTCCCTCGTCATTCTAGTGCATTGGTATCAGGAGATATCAAGGTAGCAATGAGGGTATCAATTGGTATCAAGGTAACAAAAGCTATAGCTAAGTGCGTTCTATCTATTAGTAAGAAAACAAAGAGAATATGTCAAGTAATAATGATTATGATTATACTGAAAGAAAAAAGAAAGTTTTGGAGTTATATGATACTGGGAAAAGTACTCGCGACATTGCAAAGATACTCAGAATGTCACTAAGAGATATTAGTTTTATTTTGAAAAATGGTGAAGTGAACCATGGACTTGTAAAAATAGATAACGACAATAAGAACAACAAATCTTCCAATGAAAAATCTACCCAAGCTTACAGACTCTTTGAAGAAGGAAAGAAGCCTGTAGAGGTAGCTATACAGTTAGGTCTCTCCGAGAAGGAAGCAAGCAAATATTACACAGAATTTTGGAAACTAAAACGTCTGTACAAATTATACCAAATCTATACAGAAATAGAGCATTGCCTTCCAAGCTTCTTGAAGCTGCATAGCGCACTGAAGAAAAAAGGCTTGAATCCTAATAATGTAGAATGGTTTGCAGATGCTATAGAAACCGGTGTCATTAAACTTCCGGAGCTTCACAATCAATACGAAAGTTCCAAAAAGTTGCTTGAAAAGGAGTACCAAGACCTTCAGAATAAGGTTCAGACTGTGCACTACCAGAAACAAAAGTTAGAGCGAGATTTACAAGTTATTCAAAGACAAATAGTAGAATTAACCGAGACTGAAGTTCTGTATAGCAGCAATTGTAAGACTTTACAAAATGAAATAAAACATCTCTATAATGAAAAGTGTCAACTAGAGCAATTTGTTTCCAGGTTCAGAAATACCAATAAGAAATATCTTAAAATCAAAAGCATTGCCAAGGAGGAGGTGAATAGATTGTTAGCGGAACAAGAACCACTATTAGGCTCGGTCCTTAAAGCAGTTATTGAATCTTTAAGAATGGCTCCAGATAGATATGTCATTATTTTCAATAGTAAATATGACGATAATAACAGTAATAATGATAGTACAGTTGCAGCAGCAGTATCTTATTCTTCCTCTTATGACAAAGGCTATCAAAATTACTATTACAATGAATATCGTGAAGGAATCTTAGAGGTAGCAAAAGCAGTCTTTAACAGTTTGTCAAATCAGATAGTAGATAAGACAATGGTTGCAGAAGTCAAATGAAAATAAAGCTTCCAAAAGCGGATCCAGGTCTTTCCGATTTGTTAATGCGTCAGTTTTCCTTAGAAATATACCCAAAATATTGCAAAATGATGTAATTGTGTTACATAATGGATTATAATTACAATACAGTAACATATCTTGAGATTGATAAAAAATGGCTTTAACAGTAGCGAATATTCTTAAAACAATTTCTGATAAGGAGGCATTAGCACTTTTTGAAACTGTTGCTCTTGCAAAACCTAATACCGACATCCTTATAGCCAAAACACAGCTGACACGCAAACAATACTATTCGAGAATGTCTAGTTTGATGAAAAGTGGCCTGGTAAAGAGAAAGAACGGGAGATATACATTAACTGCATTTGGAAAAGTGATTGACGATATGCAAAGAACAATTAAAAAAGTAATTAATGAATATTACTGGAAGCTTAAGGCAATTGATTCGTTTGAAGTAGCGGATGTAGGACTCTCAAAAGAAGAACATAACAAGGTTTTAGACACTTTAATAGACAATGAAAAGATAAAGGAAGTTATTCTTGCAAACATAAGTTAATCCACAATATTTTGAACTGTATGATATTAGGTCATATACTAACTCGAATGAGTATGCAAAGCTAAAGGGCGAGGTAGAAGCTATTGACTACAAAAAGACAATGGCAAAATATGCATGAGAGGAAATGAATAATCAAATTATATGCTTACATAGAACTATATCCCAATTATCTGCAACTTGCAATAAGAAAAGAAATGAAATAGCATGTTTACAGTTTGGAATTCAAGAATTAGAAGGGTATGCTTATGGACTAAAGAATCAAAACCAACAACAAGAAGGAATTGAAAATGAAACCTATATCTGAACTGACAAATAGTGGTTGTGCTGAATAGACAAGGTGTGCATTGAAGAATGGAAAGCCTACGAATTGCGATGTTAATATTAATTTTGCATTGAAGACGGCCTTCTCCTCTATCAAAGTTATTGTAATCAGTTTATTATCTCTTCAATATTACGTACAAAGTAACTTAACATGCATTCTGATGAATGTCACTCAAAAGATACTTCAATGTCCAAAATGTAACGGGAAGTTCGAAATAAGTCCAAATAACGAGGACTTTTGAACTGAATAATAATCAAATCATCCGAGCTGGTATGTCAAGAGGTTTTTCAATAGTTTATTGTTTTCCTTTCACTTATTGTTGGCTATGGGTGATAAACAGCATCGCATAAAGCTCCTTATTCATTTCACTTAGTAAATTCTTTCCAATCGGTACTTTTCCATTCTTTACTGCTTCTTTTATGTCGTATCTTACTCTGATATCAAACTCTCTCACAGAAGGCGATAAAGGCTCTACTCTATTGCATCTAATTGACCAGTCCTTCAAGATTGCATATGCTTTCTCAGGATTCATACGCTTAACATTAATCAGATATCTCGATAATATCCAGTGACTCACAAACTTCCTATGGTTTGTAATTGGAGTCTGTAAGATGCTTGACTGGATTTCTTTTATTTTCTGTTTCTAATTTCATTGTTACTATGTTATGTTTTAGCTATGTCTCCAATAATAGTATTTTTGTATACACTTAAATAGACACTTAGGTATGTATATACTATGAACAATTACTGACTTTATTTTCGCAGCACTATAATCCTGACAGATTAGCTAATTGTTTTTATTTGTATTAGCATTAACAACTGCTGCTTTATTTATCTCTGCAAGCATTGCGGGGTTCTTGAGTAATTGCTGCATATCTGCCATTGCTTCTTTAAGCAACGCAATATCTGTATCATATTTTTCCTTCATAGATTCTATGACATCGTCTTTTTCTTTTAGTTTTCCTTTGATAACATATTCATTGTCTTTAGTTTTTTCACTTAGTTCTTCTACACGCTTCTGAAGAACAAGATTATCTCCATTGATTGTAAGCAATGAAACTGCTTTCAAATAATCTTCCAAGACTTCGCGTTCCGTTGGCTTGTATTAGCTGGCTGATATTCCTATGTCATGGCCCATTGTAACTTCAACATTTAATGGTTTCATTATTTGTTCTGTTCTTGATTTGTAGAACTTGCGAAAACCATGTGCTGCTTTCCATTCATGACGCTTTGCACCCTGTTTAAGTGGTTCACGAACCCCCTGTTCCCATAGCGCTCGTTCTAATAATCGTTTAATACCGCTACTTCTAAGCTTCTTTGGATTAGTTGCAAGGCCCCACCTAGCACCATAATTCATATTTGTTGTTTGCCATAAATCGCGCATAAGCCAAGAATTTCCGGTTATCTTTTCTCCATAAGAAGCACGAAAGTCAATCCATTCCTTTAATGCATTATAGGCTTCAGCAGTAATGAAAGTATAGTATTCTTCTATATCTCCAGCATAAACAATCAGCTTGGCGGAAAGAATTTTTTCCCCATTCTGTTCAGTTATTGGATTAACATGTTTCCACTGTAAGAAATCCCATGCGCCTAAACGAATGCCAGAAGAAACCATTGTGTAAACGATTGGTTTGATTCTTCGGTCTGGATATTCAATCAGTTTACGAATTTCTTCTATTGTTGGCGCTCTATCGTTAGCCGCTTGTCTTCCCTTTGGCAAACCTCGTGTTATTTTCTTCCATTGGATGTTTAAATCAGCGCTATCACAAAAGATTTTTAAGGATTTTACAAAGTTTCTTAATGTAGCGGCAGTTATCTCTTTATTCTCTACCCTTTCTTTTTGAAACTGCAAAAAGCATATTATCTGATTTAATATCCAGTTAATGTTATTCTTCCCTGTTTCTGCTATGTCATTAAATCTTTCTTCTGTTTCTTTGACTCCAACTTCAAATTGAATAAAATCAAAGAATCTTCTTAGCCTTCTCTCATAATACTTTCGTGTTAGTTCGCACCTGATGGAATATTTGAACATACTGTATGGGCTTAATTGTTCTTCTTGTTTTTGATTTAGTGCTAGTGTAGTTTTGATAGTGCTTGTATCAGATTTTATTTGCAATTTCTAATATAATATCAAGATGGGGCCTAATAAAGCGACAAGATTAGTTTGGGGCCAGTGGGATTTGAACCCACGACCGCCAGCGCCCCAGGCCTATACCTCCTTATTAGAGATGGTATCCTAGACCAAGCTAGACGATAGCCCCTTCCAACAGTCAAATTGGAATGACCTCTTTTAAATGTACAGTGGTTTATTAGGACATGTACAACAAATTATCAATACTTAACATGAGACCAAGCATACATACTTGTATTTACCGCTTTTCTTCATACCACGGCAGTTATGACTGTACCATCATAAGTAAGAGCTTAACGAAAAACTCTCCTTACTAACTTAAATGTATTATAAAGTAGTAAACCAGAATGAAGCGATACAAGTAATTTTTCTTCAAGCTGCTCCAATGACTATAATGATGATTGCAACAGAAACGACTATCATTAGAAAAGAAGCTTAAATTTTACCCCATTACTCAAATTATCTCTTTTGAAGAAGGATTCGACTATATCTTAAGCCATTTGGCCGAGAGCTATATACAGATTATATTTATTTATTATTATATCTTGAATTAGCTAGAGGTGATTGCTGCTTTCATAGTCTTATCTCTATGGCAATCATAGTATTACTAGTCATATTAGCAGCAATATATGATTTCATCTACAAGGATTTATTCTTCTTCAATTGCTTCAAAAAGCGGTTGGTTAGAAGATTAGTTAATCTATATACATCAGATAACAAGTTGGCAATTCAAGATCCATCTTTA
>JBEVTH010000182.1:0-5222 GCA_041156085.1 Candidatus Nitrososphaera maunauluensis | reverse complement strand
AAACCAGTTGATAAATTTCGTATAGAAAAGATCTATCCAACTAGTAAAGGTGGAAGAGAATGGTACATCAACATGGACAATCCAAAAAATGATAGTATCTTCAATATTGGTTCTGGTCAGAACCTTATTAAGCAAATTGACGGTTCATGGGTTAATACAAATCCACAGGTTAGAATGTATGTTTCTACTCCTCCTGGTCTGCCAATGTGGAAAAATGTAGAGATAACAGGTTATGTTAAAGTAATTTCTATTGACCGTCATAATAAAGGTATACCCATAGATATAGCTTGGCTTGCAAGAGGCGACTTACACAATGATCATATTCGCTGTGATGGTACAGCTTTGAATGGTGGAATCCACGATGATGGCACTGTAGGATGGAAAAAAGAGATATGGTTTCCAGGCGGATATACAGATGAATGGGCTCACACTAAAGTCACTGACCCGATAGTGGGTAGGTGGATTGGATGGAAAGTAGTAATATATAATATTAACAATGATAGCGCCGTAAAAATGGAGTCGTATCTAGATGACAATAACAACAATCATTGGGTAAAAGTGACAGATCTAATGGATAATGGCAGATGGTATGCTGATAGTTCAGATAAGAAATTCTATAGTGCTGATTGTGGAAAACCCAAGAACCAAGTACTAACAAACGCTGGTCCAATTGCAGCCTTCCGATCAGATAACATGATAGTGGATTTCGCAAACCTTAGTGTAAGGGAGATTCAATCTTTTTCCTAGTTGCTGAAGATTGTCAGGTCTTGTATTCTAATAATATTCAAGAATATTCCTATTAGTTCATAGGAAAAAATGAAAATATTGAACAAGAAAATAAGACAAATAAGAATCTGTTATTAAATACTAGTAGATGAAAAAGTAAAGTGTAAAGTCTTCGTCTGATAAGCAAATTGAAATGTAATGTAAAAAAAATCGTCTGACTAACATTAAAATAATACTTAGAAACAAATTCTTGTATGCCGTAAGCCGACTACATTGGACACCAAAACGTTTGATAAAGAAATGTCCTGGATGTCAGGATAGTACTTATAATCAGTTCATCGGAAGAACACCCTGAAACAGATGAGGCTTTATTGTTGTTGTATCTTCTGATTTCTTGTTTTCCGCATCCATATCTGTATCCTCTACATTCAAAGCATTATAGTATATCTTAGTATGACTAGCCGACTCTTTATGCTGAAGACAATACGAATAGAGAAAACAAGTTGGAATAGTAAGATTAGCAAGTAGAGAAGTAGAGATCCTGCCAATCAATGGTTATTAATTGTTAAAAGCTGGCACCAAAGTAGATCTATTTGAAACTAGGAATATTAAGTTTGGAATAGGAATATGCTAGATGTTGGACTCAAAAGAGATAGAACAGTTAAGTACGTATGGCATAGCACTTCTAATTATAGAAAAAGAAGGTGTAGCAGAACAATTAAGCGTATTTGCTGATGAGAAAGGAATTGCTCTTCTTAACACGAGAGGATTTCTAACAGAATACGCTGAAATCTTATCAAAGAAATCAGAAAAAGAAGGCTGTAAGGTTGCCATATTAACAGACTTTGATGCTTCTGGTCTAGTTCTCGCAGCTAAGGCACCAGATGCATATAGAATTGGAATTGATTTTGAAACGCTAGAAGACCTTGGATTTAATACCAAAGATGTTGAGGAGCAATATACGCCAGAAAATAAGCACTTAAAACCCTTGGAACAAGGTGGAAAGTTTTCTGGTATATATCCAAAAGAATGGATTGATTACATTACAGCAAGACGTATTGAAATCAACAGCATTACAGAAGAATTAAACGATAACGAGCGATTCTGGAATTGGATAGTGAATAAGCTAAGAGCTAGGTTTACTAATTGGGACTACACAAGAGCAGTTAATATTCCAGAATATGTGATGCCAAAGGCCCTTGAATCGCTGAACGAAAATATTGAGAAGGTTGGCACTACCATATTGAAGAAACAAAGAGAGAAACTAAGAAAGAGAGTATCACATATTGGTCCTGGATTGTTGTTTGATAGAACTGACAGGATATTACAAGAACAAAAAACAAAAAAAGGGAAGGAAGAGGTTATGACAATTAGCAAATATGAAGAAGCAATAACTGAACAGTCGCAGCGTATTATTAAATCACATGAAATTTCAAAGCCTTCCTTGACAAAATAGAAGATTTGAATAATCAGCTAACACAACTACAGAAACAACATGAAAATAAGTATGGATGAAGAGAATAATAGAAGTTATGCTACCTTTGAGAACTCATAAACAATCAAACAAACCAAAATTAACTATTTTATACTTTATCTTTATAACATACGCATTGCTGCTTTCACATGCTGGTAGGATACTGCTAATTGTCTTGCTGTCACAGATAGTAAGACAACTATAGCTTTTGTAGCAATTATTCGACAGTAGATATGAAATGCTTATCTCTGAAACAACCATATGCAGAACTTTTGGTATCAGGAAAAAAGACTATAGAATTGAGAAATTGGAATACTTCCTTCAGAGGAAAGCTCTTGGTGCATGCTTCAAAGAACATAGATAAGGAAAGATCGGAATCCTTAGGTATTGATCAAAATAATCTGATATGCGGGGCAATTATAGGCTCTGCAGTATTATATGATGTCAAGCGATATATGAACAAAACAGAACTTGAAAGAGATAAAAGTAAACATGTTGCAGACATCAAAAAATTCGGCTTTTGTAGGTATGGATTCATTATAAGGAACGCATAGACTTAGAAGGTCAATTCCATATCCTGGTATGCTAAAGTTCTTCGAAGTTGACTTATCCTATTTTAGTTTTTAGCTGAATCATAGGTAATCTGGTTTTATAGTTCTGTGCTGGCTTGCGTATGAGTCTTTGGCAAGAGTCCTGATAATGTAGCAAATGATTTAATGAAACCAAATATGCGCCTTTCGATAACATGGCTTAATCTGCTTGTTAGAAGAGTATCGCAAGAAAGCAAGAAGTTCGACACTAGTAATGGGCCCGTCTTTTTCTTCAACAAGCTTTGGTATTTTTTCCATATGACCTATCGCCATTGAAGTAAATTCAGGTCTCAAACCGGTATCAGTAGATGTTCTCTCTAGTAATACCTATTTTATTGATCTGAATGAAAATATCATCTAGTGTTCTTCCTGATCAGTTGGTTATTGTATTAACGATCACCTATACTACTAATAATTGCCGTCCCATTCTGGACTTCTTTAATGATGACTTGTTATTGTAAGTACAGCTTGAGACCGTACTTTGCCGCTCATCATCAGATCATAAGCTTCTGGAGCACGCTCAAGTGGAAAAACTCCCTTCATAATACCTTACGCCAGAAGGCACACTGAAGGAGTGTCAATCGAAGTACCACTAGGCAGATGTGCATGATAGTAGCAGTTACCTTACTTAGATATGTGCGACATTGTCCCTATCTATCAGTCTCATTAGCATCCCATATTTCGGACGTAGTGTGATAAGTGGCTGAAGTATAACAGGATGTCCTGGCAAGATTCTCATTTTCCAATGTCGAGCAATAGTAGCAACGACTAATATCCCCTCCATCCATGCAAACGGCTCTCCTATACAAGACCTCTGTCCACCTCCAAATGGAAAATAGCTAAACCGTGGTCGTTTAGCCTTCTCTGATGGATTCCATCTTTCTGGATCAAATCGTTCAGGTTCAGGAAAATAGCGGGCATCATGATGCATTAAATATTGGCTCATCAGAATTGAAGAGCCTGTAGGTATAACATAATCGCCAATCTTGCAATCATTTATAGCCTGACGACCTATTGCCCATGCTGGTGGATAGAGGCGTATAGATTCGGCAAAAACTTTTTCTGTATATTCTAACCTGGGTATGTCTTTAACAGTAGGAACTGTATGATTATAATTATCAAGTACAGAATCAACTTCCTCATGAAGCATCTTTTCTACTTCAGGATTGCACGAGAGTAGATAAAATGTCCATGTTAGTGCGTTTGCCACAGTTTCATGACCAGCCAGGAAAATGGTGGTTACATTATCTCTTAATTGCTGTTTGTCGATGTCGATGATATTATGAATCTTCTTATTGTTTTTGTTGGCAGATTTATTATTTTCATTTATTGAAATAGAACTATCTGTTTGACCTTGCAGTAATAGACCTATTAGATCTTTGTTAGGGTAAGACCCATCTTTTTTATTGTGATGATGATTGCTAATATTATCCCTATGGCTATCAATTATGCGATAAATTATTGTATCTAATTGTTTTTTGGCATGACGAAAGCGTATATTATTTGGTAATGGGAACTTTTCTATAATCCCGGCAAATGGCATTCTAGCACGGTTGAAATATTCTATGAGGGTTGTAACATACTGATCAATTTCTTTAGTCTCTGATTCTTCTATACTGACATTAAAGAAGGCCTTACAAACAATAGCTAACGTCAGATGCATGAATTCCCTGTGAATATCTATTGTGGCTTGGTCATTCCATCGACTAGATATACCCTGAGCATACTCTGTCATAATGTTTGCATAGCTGGAAACCTCATCTGGCTGAAAGACAGGTTGTATTAATTGACGTTGTCTGTGATGAAGCTCCCCTTCGCTGGTCAATAGGCCTTCTCCTAATATGCGCTTAGCCAATTGTAACCCTCGGCTTTTTATAAAATTGTCATTATAAGTTACCAATATATCTTTTATATAATCTGGATTATTGATAAGATAGATGTGATGCCCTCCAAATTTAAAGTGCGATATATCACCGTATTCTTTTGAAAGATTATGCAAAACGGCAAGGGGATCTCGCAGAAAATTAAAGAATAGACTGAAAGGTAGTCGTGAAGAAGGTCCTGGAGGATAATTAATGGACAAAGATTTTGTCAATTTAGTATGTACTTTTGTAATTAGTATGTTATGTTATGTTATGTTATGTTATGTTATGTAGATTCCTGACTTTACGTAAAGTTTCCAAGCTGGCACAGGAGGAGGCGATGCTGGTATTGCTAGAGGCTGCAATTAATAGTGGTTGATAAGTCTATCAACCCACGCATAGCAATCTTGTACTCTTCCAGTTATGTATAAGTATTCATTAACAATCATTTCTTCTATATTGGTCTCTAAAAATGCGTTATCTCCAATATGTAGAATCACAACAGGATGGATGGCACAGGATTAGCGATAAGCCTCATTTATGGAGTAAGTGACAATACGTCGATATCTT
>JBEVTH010000181.1:0-5289 GCA_041156085.1 Candidatus Nitrososphaera maunauluensis | reverse complement strand
AATATATGGAATTAAGGGATAACTATGAGATGCGATAAATGCGGCAATGACTCAACCAAGTCTACTTTTTATTCTGGATTCCCCATTCTACAGTAGATACAAAAAATCATAATGAAAAATAGATGTAGAAATGAACTAATTACCTCAATGCTAGAGGTTATAAGTAGAGGAAAAGGATCGACGTCAAGAACTAAAATAATGTATGGAGCTTATATATCTCATATGCAGTTAAACGAATATCTAGCATTTCTACTCAAGAACAATTTGATATCATACCAAGAAGAACAGAAGAAGACTAAACGAGGAGACTTTACGATAACGGAAAAAGGAACGCATTTTCTAAAGATACACAGCCAAATTAACGAAATGATTACAAATATTCAAGCCAAATGAATCTTGTATAGCACCAGTTATCATGCTGGTGAAAACCAATATGAACAAAATGTCTTTCATAGATTGTTAATTCAAAATGATAAGATGCTAGTCAAGTGGCGAAAGGATAAGAAAAAAGAGTTAATATTATTTGACCATATGTTTCTTATGGTCATTATTACATTTTAATGATATTTACCTTACTCTTATGAAAACAAATAATGAAATTATAGTAGATATATCAACATCAAAAAAAGAGTAGTGATTTTCACAAGTCAAATATACTAATAATTTACTTAGATTTATGAAAACTATGAACAATAACAGAACAATCGTCTTAATTGTAGTCGTAGCTATAGCGGCTGGACTGCTAATTACCACAACATCATCAACACAAGCATTCGCACATCACAAACATTACCGCAATTCTAGCCAGTATATTGGGAGCTGCAAGTAACATAATAATTATTGATGTTGCAGAATCTAAAGGAGTCAAAGCATTTTCGTTTTTTGAATTTTTCAAAATTGGAGCAATGGTCACAGTCGTAATATTGTAATTTACTACTTGTTCTTTGTCAAATTCATACTCTCTAAAGAAGCGAACGCAATTTTGCAAAATGATGGATTTAAAACAATAACTCCTTCAATACTGGGAGGTAAGGTATCGTCCATACCAAAAGAGATTACTTCTAATATTATTAATCGATAAAATTCATTAAAACACCAATAATTGATGAAAATAACACCTGTCTGTTTGGTAATATTATTTCATCAACTGATTATATTGTAAGCGTTGTGATTAATGTTTAATCTTACTTGTAGGTTATAGTAGCAACAATTACTTAAAATTTAGCAGAAATAAGAAGCAATTTTCAAAAAATAGATATACTAACAATCTTTGGTAAGATAGCTATGATAATAAATTATAGTATATCTAATGTAATGACGATTAGCTTATCTATTATTGCTGCAATTTCGATCGTTTTAGTATTATTGTTAGGAACAAATGGTAACCTTTTTGGAAATTCCAACATAAAGCAAGAAGCATACGCCCAGATGCTGCCTGATAATACGTACATCCCATCTAATGGGATTCTGACTGTCCCTCCAGAAATCTTGACTATCCCATAAATTCAGCATCAACACGCAGTCTTGTAGATATCCAGAATGTGTCAAAACAAAACATTATTAATAATAATACAAATTCATATTTTTCTGCTTCCTTCTATTCAAGGCGATATTTGAGTTCCAGGCGCAGGGCCTTGAATAGGTTTACCTGATGATGGTAGTGGTGGACTGCGATGAGTAGAGTTTATTAATTGTTGTTTCTTCGCATCAGATAATAGAGTAGGTGGCTGCTTTGAATTTAGCGGAATAGTCACCTTCTGTGGAGGCCCGATGTTCAGTATAGTATGATTTGCAGTATATGGGATGTTGCTATTGGTGTTATTAGCTTGAGCCAAAGCTCGCATATTTGCGTTTCCAAGAACACTGCCAATTAATAAGAATGTTAAAGAAATAGATGATATTATGACTATTGCTATGCGATTCATATTATAAGATTAGTTATTGTTATATATTTAATTTGTCAACATTGAGACTAAAGTTTTTGATTTCCTAACAAATATAAGATGTAGTTACTTATTATTAATGAACATGTAGATACCCATTCTATCATGAGAATATGCAATAGATTTAATATACAAATGATGAAAAGCTCAAATGAAAACTATTACTGTTTTATATCATAGAAATGCTACAACAGACGTTTCTTCAGATTCTTTTTCTGAATGGTTATTGAAAGCTAGACTCACCAAAACTTTTTGAATCGAAGATCAATCTTGTAGAGAGAATGATCGCAAATGATTGGTTACGATGTAATGCAATCTTAATTGCATATTTAGTCAAACATACATATTTGAGATAAGGCAATTATGCAATAGGAAGAATCTGATAACACAACAAACTCCAATCACATGTCCTATATGTAAAAGAAGTGATAGAGTAGTAACAGATCCTGAATCTGGCGAGATTGTATGTAGTAATTGTGGTATGGTAATTTCAGATAAAATACCAGATATAGACAGACCAGAACGACGTGTATTTTTAAGTTCAGAACAAGAAATGAACAATAATAATAATAGTAGAATCAGAACAGGAGCTCCTACTTCTCTTGCAAGACATGACATGGGACTTTCCACCATAATTGGAAGAACTGATAAGGATGCTAGCGGACAGAAGATAGATACAGCACTCCGTTCTACAATAGAAAGGTTAAGAATACAAGACTTTAGAATACAGCTCTATACTCCTACAGATAAGAACCTAAAGCAAGCTTTTGATCAGCTTGATATAATGAAAGATAAACTTGGATTATCCGATGCAATAGTAGAAAAGACGGCGTATATTTATAGAAGGGCACAAAAAAGAAGATTTCTTCGTGGTAGGACGATACCTTCGGTATTGGCTGCAGCTGTATACATTGCTTGTAGAGAAATTGGGATTGCAAGGACACTAAAAGATATTGCTGAAGTTAGTAATGTCAAATATAAATTTCTAACAAAAATATATAGAAATCTAATCCTTGAACTTGACCTCAAAGTTCCAAATACTGATCCAATGAAATGTATTGCCAAGGTTGCAAACGAAGCTAATCTAAATGAAAAGACAAAACGCAAAGCGATTGATATTATGAACGATCTTACAAGTAAAAATGAAATATTTTCTGCTGGAAAAGATCCTATGGGACTTGCTGCAACAATACTTTACATATCATGTCTGGAGACTGGTGAAAAAATAAAACAGGAGTATATTGCAAATGTAGCAGGAGTGAGAGGAGCAACTCTCAGAAACAGGTTAAAGGATTTGACAAATCAACTCCAGGTTGATTCACCTTTGAAATAATAAATATCATTTTCATTTTTTGTGACACCTACTTGCATTACACACCAATCCCCTAGACACAGATGTGTTGAATTCCCTCTGGAAATATTTGGTTGTTGTAGAAAAATGGAGATTATGTAAGATCTTTGACCAAATACTTTCAAAGTAATGAAAACATTGATGAGATCATGAAGATAATATCCAAATATTTGTTTTTTAATTGCTTTATTCTTTATAGAGCACCCTTGTTTTGTAGTCATATAGTATGTTTAAGAGTAAACTAATTGCTTATGGCGTAGTATCAATTATGATTGCAATTTTGATAACTAGTGTTTTTTCATCATTGGCAAATGAACCTAATAAGGCATTAGCAAAAAAAAATCATAGTAGTTCTAAAGATTCTGGCAGTAAAGGAGGTGGTGATTCATCGAGTAGTAGTGGCAGCAGTAGTTCTGGTTCATCAGGAAAAACTGGCAGTAATAGTGACAATAAGAAGTCATCTCCTCCTTCTGATAATACTAGTGGAGATACTACCAGCCATCATAAACATCATAAATCAGATACATCCCCATCAACAACACCAACTACACCATCTAATCCATCAACAATACAAGGATCTCCTCAAACCAATCCAAATCCAGTTGGATTAACACCAAGCGCCCCAGTATCACAAGCACCTTATATAATATCACAAACGCCAAATCCAACCACAACTACTCCTCCATCAGACGAAACTCCTACAACAGGAATTCCAGGACTTCTAGGGACACCAACTTCGCCAACGCCTCCATGCGATCCAACTAAAGAGGTATGTCCAACGCCTTCACCACCAGTTACGCCTCCACAACCACTGCCCCAAAAATGTGAACGTAATGATAGTGGTGCTGTGACAGATCTTGACAAAGATCTAAAAACACTTGACTGTGACCATGATGCTAAAACACAACCTACATCATGTCCTGATGGTTCAAAACCTGATGCTAATGGAAAATGTCCCCCACCACCTCCACCACCATGTGAACGCCCAGATAGCACAGCGAAGGTAGATGCTGACAAAGATCTAAAGACTCGTGACTGTGACGCAGGTGATGCAAATGAACACAGACTTCTTCACCAAACAACAATTGTGAGGGTAATCAATCATGGTGGAAGTAGTGGTGGTAGTAGCAGTGGTAGCAGTAACAATATAGTGGTTTTACCATCTAAACCAAACGATTTTTCAAACAGAGATCCAAGCACATTAACAATAGACTTTGTCCATGCAACTGGGCCTGATACAATAGGTAATTATTGGGTCAAAGGTGAACTAATGAACAATCAAAAATCATTGCAAAATCTAAAGATAACTGCTCATTGGTTTGATTCAACTAACAATCTGATAGGAGTCACATATGGATATGCTGACAAAATGAATTTGAATTTAGGAGATAGGAGCACATTTAGTGTATTGGCAGAGGGGCATAATAAAAGCGATTTAACAGGAATACCAAAATCTGTTGAACTAAGTTACGATTGGCAATAATCAACACCAATACGAATTTGGAATTCCCATAATGAGTAATGTAAATTGTAAAGGCTGTATATGACAATGGTTGATTTATATTCAAATATTATGCTAGACTCACATTTTTGAATCCGTTTGATAGATTGCTATCGCTCTTGGCTACTAGTGTTTTTCCTGCGGCCATGGGGTCCTACAATAGCATAGGAAAGTCAGTGCTGTTATGCAAAACTAAACCTATTATATCGTTCCATCATAAAATCATATACGCCAAATAAATTCTCTCTGGGTATCTCGACAGACCTCTCAGATTTTAAAATAGCAAATGTTGGATTTACTAAGGATGGTAGCATTTATCTGACCCCTACACCTTCGAATTGGGGTGAAAGTGGCTTTCATCTATCCCTTCATCCGAGCAGAGAAACACATCTGAGAACACGTAATCCAAAAATAAGTATCAATATTGATCGCCAGAACCTAGCAAGAGATATTTTTAACTTAAAGAACAATCTAAATAATGTCTATAAATTCTC
>JBEVTH010000180.1:0-5291 GCA_041156085.1 Candidatus Nitrososphaera maunauluensis | reverse complement strand
AGAATAAGAATAATTTAACGTTAAGAGTAGCCGAGACTAATCCCAAGTTTGTAGGCAGGGGCATAGCACTCGTTGATCCAAATGTAATGGAAAAGTTTGATTTAGCTACAGGAATAACAAACAAATAGGAATGGGAGAAAAAAAGATAGAGCATCAGATCCAACAGCAGCTATCGGAGGAGAAGTGGATAAAAGTCAGGCCGGCGAACACAAAGAAGGAAAAAAACAAGGTTTGAAAGTTACAATGAAACATTTTGAAACCGCACTCCAAAAGGTAAAGAGAAAAAGCTACTACTAACGCTGTTAGTAATCCTACTCCTATATGAATAAAACCACAACAAGGAGGTTCAAACTAAAAAGTATATGGCAACCACCCCAGAGGCATTAACAAAAATAACGACAAATGTATAGGACATGAATCCCTTTGTTGTATTATAATTATTGAGAAAATTTTAATTTATTGATTCCTATAAAAACTATCTATGGGATCCTAAAAAAGAGTATTCCATATAACACTATCCATATAACCAACGTTTTCAAATATTACTAATTCGTATTATGGTGTATGCCTACTTCATCTGATAAATCCAAAATAAGTGCTAGAAGTAGAGAGAATAATAAAAGGTCAATCCAACCTAAGCTTGGGGACTTTAAAAGGAGAGGAGCAGATATGCAAAAAGGAGAGAGGACATCATTAAACCGCCGGAGACATATGGATAATATCTTTGAGAATTTTAGAAAAGATATCGAAGATACTATTACGCCATGGTCATCATCACTATGGGATTGGAGGTTTCCCTCTGTATTTGGAGGAATAGAGGATGCAGTAGAAGGAGAAGAAATGATGGTAAGAATGCCCATATTTGATATGACTGATAAAGGAGATAGATACGAGCTGCAGGTAGAATTACCAGGAATTGAAAAAGACAAAACTAATGTCAATGCAACAAAAGATTCTATAGAAATTTCTGGCGAACAATCTATGGAAGAAAAGGAAGTAGATAAAAGAAAGAGATACCTTTACAAAGAAAGGTCATACAAGTCATTTTACCGCAACATTCCAATTCCAGAAGAGATAATATCTTCAAAGGTAACCGCTAAAATGAATAATGGGATATTAAATGTCGAGCTTCCGAAGAAGACTCCAACCAAGCTAGAAAAAGAGGAAGCCACAAAGGTTGATATTAAATGATGAAGGAATAAATGTTAATTATCTATAATCTCTTTTCCTTTTCCTTTTCCTTTTCCTTTTCTTTCTCCAGGTATGTTTTGTGTAATGCCAGGTAATTTAGACAAATCAACCAACCAAAACAAGGGCGGTATGTAAGCAATAATTGATTATATAAGATATTTAGAGATAAAATAATCCATTTCCATTGGCATGGATAACCATGGTATATACGATGAACATTTTGCCAATTTAACGGATAAATTGAGCATAATAGAGTAGTTGAGGAATTAAAAAGTATTAATTATAATACAATGATTGTATCTGATGCACCAATTACAAACGAGGTGAATTTATGAATTGTTGATAGCACAGAGAAAAGCAATCCTCAATCTATACAATTCAGGGATCAATCCAGAAATAATAGCACTTGAGTTAGATTTAAGTCAAGATACAGTTATGCATGTTATTAGAAGAGAGACTAATGAGCAGCAAAGAAATGAGATCTCTGCCAAGAGAGCGTCAGGTACTCCACTATTAAATAAATCGTATCTTGCTGTAGTATTAAATCTAGATTCAGCCATAAAAAATGCTCAAATCCGCCTGTGGAAAGCTCTTAGAGTAAAGCCGGAGTTTAACATTTCACTAGAACAAACACAAGATATCCTAGAGAGATATGCAGAATCTAAAGTAAATCTTGTAACATTATATGTCGATTTAGCTGATTCAACTAAATTGTCAATGACGTTTCCTGTAGATAGACTTGCAACGATAATTAGAGCATTCACTCAAGAGATGTTTTTGATGATATCAGCTTATGGCGGATATGTTCTAAAATATGTAGGAGATGCAGTTTTAGCTTTTTTTGTAGGAGATTTAAACAGCACCAACAAAGATGACACTAACAATAATAATGATTTCTGTTTTATACCATGTACTAATGCAATAAGTTGTGCAGGGTCTATGATCAGAGTAATAAGAGAAGGCATTAATCCAATTCTAGAACAGTATGATTATCCTGAATTGAATGTAAGAGTCGGAATAGACTTTGGAGAAAATGCAGTGGTGCAATATGGATGGGATATGCATACACTAGATGACGGAAAAACTATATTGAAGAAACCCCATCTTGATATTTTAGGTTATACTACAAGCATTGCAGTCAAAATGACCTCGATTGCACAACTAAATCAAATTGTCATAGGTGAATCACTATATAATGTGTTAGAAGAAAAACAGAGAAGTACTTTTAGAAGACTAACTGTAAATCCAAGCACTTGGAATTACATTAACGATACTACGGGCTCTATATATAGCGTATATAGTAGCATAAATGAGGAAGAGCAGTAATATTAACAAGGATGATAGCAGCAATAATAGTAAATAATACAAATCTTATACAGATATATAGCATATCTGAATAAGCTGTTTGTTGTTGAGTCTTGAAATAGACATCATATGTTATGGAAGATTTCAAAATAAAAATAGATCATATCCAGAACATTCTGATACGTACAGATAATAACTGCATACAAGAAGGACAGATGGTTTACGGTTTATGAATTATGTATCATCATGTAAACAAAAGAAAGATAAATCCTTGAGACATGAGAGTGGCAAGGTCAATGCGTTTTTGAATGAAAATGATTTACCATTTGAGATACATTGAAAGATATTGCTGCTGCTTCATTAGCATTATCATTTTTCTTCTTCTATCTTCTTATTCCAGTTACATTTACACCATAAAATGATGCTATAGCTGGATTAGGTTTGCACGTAAACTTAGCAACTATTTCATTTATACCTTCCTTAATTAAAGTATATTTGGATGTAAGAGTAAAATTCCACTTTGAATAGTCTGATGCACCGCCAGGACCTGTTGTTGAAGCATTTTGATACGGCTTTACACCATTTACAATAACATAAACGTGGCAATCTGTAGTAGCATTATCTTTTGATGTACCTACTATCGTAAGACTCCCAATTGGAACTTGTTGACCTTTAGCGGGTGATGTAATTCGTACGCCATGTGCAACAAACGATGATATTGCTGTTGCTGCATTTGTTGTGTTTTTTGCTGATGCTGTATTTGATATTGGTGATACTGATGGCATAGGAATCTGTGCATACACACTATTAACATAGGCAATGGAAACAATAATCATTCCAAACACAACTAGTAAAACTAGTCTTGCAGTAAATCTATTCAACTAAGTAAAATTCTATCCATATTAAATTATAAAAAGATAATAGATTATGAATATTTTACAATTGGCCCAAAAATATTACCTTTCAAAATTTTGAAGATATATAAGATACAGAAAAGCATTGAGTAATGAGTTTACTCATAGAAAATAACAGTGAAAAAAGAACTGGCTGTTTTAATGGTTATGAAGCAGCTCAATCTGACTTCCATCCGCCTCATCCATAAAATTAAAATGCTATTGATGGTGATTCACAAATATAACAACCAAGATTATAGGCGTGTCTATAAGGATCGATGGGATGATGCTCAATACAGTGTAAACTTGCTAGAAAGATTAACACCATCAGCTTATCATTTTTATTTGACTAAGTATTGTTAAGAGCTGCATATTATCTTCTTTATAAATGCATTAGGCTTGCTGCGGCTCTGATAGTTCTGGCTATAGAATAACAATTTTTGTGATTCAAGTAAAATCTTATAATTTACGATGTATGGAACCCCTCCATTTCTCGAAACAAAATAACATCCAAAAAAACCAAAATTGTATATAGAACATTTTGGATATAATAGTCGATGTAAGTATGTCTGATTCCAATCCTGTATCCAATCTTGGCGGTAGTTATATATGTAAAATATGTGGACTTGCTTTCTTAACCCCACTGGCTCTTGCAGCACATATAGATTCAGAACATCCAGAGACAGAACAACCCGAGGTATTGTAATAGATGACTAAATACAATCCAAGAAAATATGCTATCCTAAAGTCGCACAATCGTTGTAACGCGACTGCCATAATAAATGGAAAATCAGGTTCGCTTATGTAAGCCGATCCCACTTCAATTATAGCCTGATAATAACTATATTATTAAAAGCTCTTATCTTAACTCACCAAACAATGCGATTGCACTTTTATCATCATCTAACTTATGGCATATACCGTCAACTGCACTCCTTACATTAGATTCGTTTTCATTTAGCATAGCAGCTATTTTTGAAACGGATTTAGGAGAGTCTGTTGTTGATATTGCTATCATAGTGTTCAATACCTTTCGCTCTAAGTGTCCAAAATTATCCTTGCCTATTTCGTGAATCCTGTGAAGAGCCAACTGCTTTAAACTTCGTAGCTCATCTAACCGCAATTCCAAATCAGACTTTTCATTCTCAATCCTAGTAAGATCTGATTGTAGACAAGTTAGAACCTGACCTATGGTATTCTTTGCATCAGCTGTAGATGAAATTGATTCTAATTTGTTCTTATATGACTTATCTGCATTCTTGTTACGTGATCTTACTCTTGTCTTACGGTTCTCAATCGAAAAAGAATCCTGTGATAATGCTATAGTTAAACTGAAAGACGAGTTGAGTCGGTAATATTTTCTATCAGGCGCACCCAGATCACTTTTTTCTGCGTATGTTTTAATTAAACCTCCATTTTCTAAAGCTTCCATGTGACGCAATATAGCCTGCTGTCCTATTCCTATTTCCTTGGCTAGTTGGTTAAAGTACATTGGCTCTTGTGAAAGGACAAAGAGTATCTTTCGCCTTGTATCGTTTCCTAGAATATCTAAAATTAGATTAGAGTCTTTTGTTTCTTCTTCCTCTTCCTCTTCTCTTGTTATAATTTTTTAATCACCACTACCAATTGAAAACAAAAATAAAAGAGTTTGTTGGTTACATATCCATTCCGCCCATGCCTTCACCCATTCCGCCATAGCCGCCCCCTCCTGGAGGAGGACCTGATGGCATCTTGGATTTGCTTGCAGCAATTACATCATCAATTCTAAGAAGCATCGATGCAACCTCTGTTGCTGCATTAATAACCTGTTCTTTAACTGCGAGCGGTTCGTAGACATCCTTGGCTGCTAGATCTGCGACTTTTGCATTTAGTACATCAATACCATACTTTGGCTTTGAAGTC
>JBEVTH010000179.1:0-5301 GCA_041156085.1 Candidatus Nitrososphaera maunauluensis | reverse complement strand
AGCTCTTTAGGAAGAAAGGTAGTTAGAGCGGAGTGAACGTGGATATATTAAATGCTGGCCAGGTTTAATACATCTGAAACTTTTAGTCAATAAGAACGTCATCTTTTATTCTGTCTCCATAGAAGAATAAAAAGACTCGTTTAGAGATTACTATCTCCGCTTGTTGTTTTGGGGATATGGATATTCCATATGACGAGCTGTTGCCATTCCAACCTCAGTCCCAAGGAAATGACTCACTATACATAAGGCCAGATCTATTCCAGCAGAAACCCCTGCAGAAGTAAAGACTGGTTCTGTCAGAGTAAACAAGACATCTTCCCGTATTTTTGTATTAGGTGCTGATTGACGCAGGAAATCAAAAGCTTGGAAGTGGGTAGTAGATTCACATCCATCTAGTAATCCTGCTTTTCCAAGCAAACTTGAGCCAGTACATACAGAAGCTGTTATTTTGGTGTCTGCTGATTTACTAGCAATCCACTTCACAAGATTATCATTCTTTACTTCTTTACGTGTGCCCCAGCCACCTGGTACAATAAGCAGATCTAGCTTTGGACACGTGTCAAAAGATACATCAGGGCTCAAGCGTAGCCCACCTATGGTTAAGATTTGATCTAGTTTTTCTGCCACTAACATTACTCGGAAGGCTGGTGATGATGATGATGATTCCTTTTTATTCTTGCTCTGTTCGTTTACAAAATGAGTTGTGGAAAATACTTCAAATGGTCCTGCAACATCTAACAATTCCACTTGATCAAAGATTAAAATTCCAACTACTAATGGCATGTTGTTATTATTGTTATTCTTTTGATTCATAACTGAAATCATGTTTTTAGTTTAGAATTTCTCTTTTTATATAATCGTAAATAAACTATTGTCATTGATATATTCCACGTCCAATATTATGGAATATGTCCTTAGCCATAATTCTTATGCTATAAGAAATACGCTCATACGTATATAGTTATCATGTATATCCTTGGACTGCTAAATCAAAAGATGCTGTGAAAGATGCTCCTTAGGCCATTGGAGGCCATCAATCATTTTCCATGAACTGCCAGAATCAGTCGAGCAAAATATTCCACGGTTGTTGACAGCATAGAATTCTCCTTTAATTTTTGGATTTGCCGCAAGAATTGAAATGATTGTTCCATGCGATTCAGGAAGATCCTTTATTACTTTCCACCCTTTATCACTAGTGTTATCAGCATCATAAGTAGATATGTATTTTTCTTCCTCATAAATATACAGGTTTTTGATCTTTAGCCCTTACAAAATAGTTCATTCCCGATTATAGCATTACAGAACTTTTCAAATAGACGTGAACTAATTTCTGAAAAATCAATCATGATATATACCTGTTTGATTATTTGATGTTATCTATTGTAAATGAAAGACAGAGCTGTATGTCCTATTTGTAAAAAGAAATTGATAGGACATTCAGAACTGCAAGACAAAATATGTAAAATGATCACAATAAAGCAATTTGCAAGTAACTGTCCAGGCTTTGATGTTCAGTATAGACCTTTCTTTGAGAAAGAAGAAGAAGGTTAGCCAACCAAAAACATTGTTTGATAAATACTCGAGTGTTTGAAGATGTAGCGTAGATATAGACTGCAATCATTGGATCATTATCAGGAAATCGTTCCATGTACAAAATCTAACTATAAAAAAAGTTCATGTACCAAAGTCATCTGATGTTACATAACGCTGGAAAACGCTCGCTAACTACTTGATATTCTCAATATTGTTGCAATCTGCCCTAAGCTTTTGCATTCTTTACAGTAATAGACATCTCCTAATTGTATGTCATCAATATCAGTTCTCAGATCTCGGAAAGCAGTGTGTTTGCAGTTAAGAAATTCGAGTTCCAAATACCATGCCTATTCATCTGCTCTGAGGTTATTTAGTTAGCTCCTATGTTCTTCTAGAGGAAGTAGCATCCAAGTTAAAGCTGCTTGAAGTCAAAGTCATATGTCTCACAGTAGAATAACGAATCAGTCAATTCCGTAGTAGCCTGTATGATATAATGTTATCATAGTAGTCAGGGAACTAGAACGACCACCGGTCGTTCATCAATGAACATTCTATTAAGTAGTTCTTTACTCTCTTACTGCAAGTATTTGTGCCAAAGCCCATTGAAGTGTTTCAACCCTAACCCACAACCTATCTGTCTCATCTCTCAGATTTGTCTTTTCCATCTTGCTTTTGATTTCTTCAATTCTAAGGTTTATTTTTTTCTCTATATTGGATAATGAATCATCCATAGAAGTACAGCGAATGTTACGGGAGCTAAAAAATGTCGTGTTTTGTTTATTAAATATTCAAGGTTAACGAATTCTTAAAAAGCTATATAGGTTTTGTTATCTTCTTTCATATATGAGGACGATATTCCTCCTACATTACCTAACTCTTCTAGAAATGCAATTTCAGATAGTGGTTTTCTTTCTCTTGGCATAGATGCTTTCTGTCTTAAACTCTCTGGTAATATCTGATGACTGTCCTGATATCCTATCGCTATCATAATGCCTACTTCAAAGTCGTCAGGTATATTGAAAACTTCCCTAGCTTTCTTCACGTCAAAACCTCCCATTTCGTGCATGATTAGACCTTGATTGAATGACTCAAGAAACATATTCTCATTAGCTGCTCCCAAATCATGAAAGTGAAGTCTATTGTAATTTCCACTATCAGAATACGTTTTCTTTGTTACTGCACAGATTAAAATTGGTGCTCTCTTGGCATAATTGTTGATATCTTTTAAAACCGATTGTGCTTTCTTTAGCTTTTCGGGATAGTCTTTTGTAAAAACAATGTAGCGCCATGGTTGTTCATTACGTGAAGATGGAGCCCACCTTGCTGCTTCTAGAATCGACAAAAGCTTTGATTTTTCTACAGGTCTTGTAGAAAAAGCTCTTGCACTCCATCTTTTTGCTATGAGCTCATTTATAGGATAGTCTGTTCTTGCAGGTTTAGTTATTATGGCTGTTGATGATGATTGTGTTTCTTTATCCAGGTCGTTCAAAAGATCTCTTCTCTTTTATATCAAGCATTTTTGTTATTATTGTTATGGTGTAACAACCTCTAATGAATCCTATAATTCTTTATTTTATCAAAATAAAAGACACAGGTATTGGAATAGCTTCAGAAATAATGCCAGGGCTATTTACAAAGTTTGCCACAAAATCGGAAAAAGGAACTGGATTAGGATTGTATATTTCTAAAAGTATTGTGGAAGCACATGGTGGCAGAATAATACTGATGGAGAAAAAGGAGCAAAATTTGCATTCAGCTTGCCATTAAGCGAACTATAGATCACTTCTATTGTGATGGCTCTCCTTCTTAAAATTGTATATACAACAAAACAAAATAATAAATTAATGCTGCAGTATATATACTCACCCAAAGATACTTCTAAACTCAACAAGATAGTCGGCTTAACAAAGAGAGAAGTAACAAATCGCGGTAACTAACTAACATTTGTTGTTATTGTTGATGTCAAGCTAGGCTTCTCAATCCCATCCTCGCCTTCCATCCAATTTTTCTATCGATTATTGCATTAAATGAAGAAAATGGATGTGCTCCTACTAACATTTCAAGTTCAGAACCATCTGACTTCATTAACTGCACACTGGTTTGATTCAACTAACAACATTATAGGAGTCACCTTCTCATATGCTGATAAACCTGATCTGGGATTTGGAGATAGAAGGACGTTTAGCGTATTGGCGGATGGACATACTGATTTAACGGGCTACCAAAATCCGTGGAACTAAGTTATGATTGGCGATGATCTGAATTATTTCATTTGTATGACGATCTTAGTCTTTGAACAGTATTAAAAGCCAAATAGATAATGATATGAAGGAATGTCTACAAAAAAACATACATATATTATTGTTTATTAAGGTTCGCGAAATGGTGTTAGAACTATCAAAAGGTTTTGAAGTAGATTTCTTGCTTGATGTAGGTCTATCTTTGATTGCTGGATTTCTGATAGGCATAGAAAGAGAATATAAAGATAAGCCTGCTGGTATAAGCACTCATAGTTTCGTGATTGGAGGTTCTATGATTTTTACGTATTTATCTTCAATTGTTGAACCCAACTTAACATCAAGAATTGCTGCCGAGATTGTAGCAGGAGTTGGATTTCTTGGAGCTGGCGTTATTTTAAAAGGGGAAACGGAACATAGAATAACTAATTTAACTACAGCAGCTAGCATATGGTTTTCAGCTGCAATAGGTATGACCATAGGTTTTGGTTTCTATATTGTCGCAGTTGTGGCTATAATGTACGCTACGCTCGTTCCATGGCTTCCTCATATTTCTAAAATAAAACGATACTTAAAGAAGGCGTAAAGGAATTTATCCAGTCTTTCATAATATCGTGGTTTATTTTATTAAAAAACATGTTAGTCTAAGCCGAGGTCTGATAAAGCTGATAAAGCTGTCGCTGTTGAAGAGAAGAAGGCCAGTACATAATATGAAGAACAAAAACACTACTACTAGCGATCATCATAATAGCACCAACGCTGATGGTTACGGGGACCAATTTGTATCCTATCACACAAAAACAACAAGCATATGGTTCAAGCATCACACATCAGTTCAAAAATAGTGAAGAGATGCGTGCCAAACAGACATACAGTTCATCATCTATTATGCTTATTATAGTGCTTACAATCTATTTTTTAGTGATTTAGCTAAATACTTCCTATTTTACCAGATATATCGATGCTTAAGTATTGCCCACTCTGTAATTTCTCTATTTCATATATTATTATATATACACATAAAAGATTTGAATAGTAAATCTTTGATAGTTTGAGCTACAGAAGTTTGCGTTACGCATTTGTCTTTTTATTTGTTGGATAGATACTTCTGATTATAACAATTTGGTCTGTAATTCTCTTGATAAAACTACGATAGAAAATTATGGATCGAGATTAGATAAGCCAGCTCCACCAATCGTTCACTGAAATGCACAAAATGTCTTGCATAATAATATAAACTACTACTACCACGACGTTCTCTCGGCATGCAATGCTCTCCTTGTCTTGTTGGGATGTTGTTGAATAATATGATCAACAAGAAAATTTCCTTTCTTTTGGCATGGTTAAAGTGCAATTGTTCAATTAAATTTTAAGGCTAGTCGCTGCCGTCAATATATTGGATTTATTTGAAGCAATAGAACTTTTAAACATTGCTTGCGAATGTATTATGGTGTATATTATTAGATAACATAAAACTATGCAAATGAAATCATATGTCAGTTAACTGTACTCTAATGCATACATAAGTAGA
>JBEVTH010000178.1:0-5337 GCA_041156085.1 Candidatus Nitrososphaera maunauluensis | reverse complement strand
TATTACAAAGACATCCTGAAAAAAGAGAGGAAATATCTCAGGCAATATTTAGAAATGCTAACCGATTGCAAAGACTTACCAACGATATACTTGATGTTACAAGAATTGAAAGTCAAACATTAAAACTGAATAAAGAACAATTTGATTTGAATGATATACTTTCAAATGTTATTGCCGATTATAGATCTCAGATAGAAAAAGCTGGTAAATCTAGTCTCAAGTTACTTGCATGTACTGATGCTTGTTACATAATAGATGCAGACAAAAACAGACTAACACAAGTTATTTCTAACCTGTTGAGTAATGCCATCAAATTTACAGAAGAAGGCACAATCACAATTGCGACCACCTTACGTGATAATGAGGATGCTAAAGAAAAAGAAGTTCTCGTAAGCGTCAAGGATACGGGTATAGGAATAACGTCAGAAACATTTGCAAGACTATTTTCAAAATTTGCTTCAAGCTCTGGAACTGGTTTAGGCTTGTTCATATCAAAAAGCATAATCGAAGCTCATGGTGGTAGAATATGGGCTGAGAATAATACTGATGGTAAAGGTGCGAGCTTTTCATTTAGTCTTCCAATGAGTAAACAACGGCACCAGCAACTGCCGCAACCATCGCTATCAGAGTAGATATGTGGAGGAGCTAATCGATTAATAATGAAGAAAATTCTAATAGTCGATGATGAAACAGATATTAATTTAGCGTTAAAAGTAACTTTAGAAGAAGAGGGTTTCAAAGTTGATACATTTGATGATCCTCTTGTAGCATTGGATAATTTTAAAGAGCGATTCTACGATCTGCTAATCTTGGATATCAAAATGCCAAAGATGAATGGCTTTGAACTATATAAACAAATAAAGACGATAGATAATAAAGTAAAGGTATGTTTTCTAACAGCTGGTGAAATGTATTATGGTGTATATTCAGATGTATTTAGTGGGAAAAATCAATTTATTAGAAAACCAATTGAAAATAAAGATCTGATAAAAAGAGTAAATGAAATAATGGGTTCAACCTAAAATAATCCTCTGATTCACTCAGAATAAAAGCAGAACTAAAGAGTAGTTGAAATGGATAATTGACTGAATAACCGCATTGAGCCCTATCTAGTTCCCAAGACTCCCAATGATGGCCAACCAAGATGAGGAGGAGTTTTGGCTGGAACTACACTCTTATAGAGATCGCAAACGCCAAGACGAAGTCGGCGCAGTAACGCAAAAGGATGAAACTGCGGGTCAACTTTTAAAACAGTTTATGACTTTTATTACACCAGGATCATGCATAGAGGGAAGGTACAATATATGCCAACAGTAGTTCACTTTGAAATACCTGCAGATGATGTTGAAAGGGCAAAGAAATTCTATACTGATCTCTTTGGATGGAAAATGGAAAAATGGCCTGGAACAGACGGTAAGGACCCATCTTCTTCTGCAATGGAATATTGGATAATAAATACAACAGATGATAAAGGAAATAAAGCATCAATAGGCGGAGGAATGATGAAAAGACAAGATACAATGAAACAAATTACTAATTTTATAGATGTAAATTCAGTAGATGAATATTCATCTAAGATAGAAAAGCTAGGTGGTAAAGTAGTTGTTTCTAAGATGGCAGTACCAGGAATGGGATATTTTGCAGCGTGTAATGACACTGAAAATAACAGTTTTGGAATATGGGAGAGTAATGAAAGTGCGAAGTGAGTCTTAAGAGTTGTTGTATCTAGACCATAAATCATAAAGAAGGGAATGAATCAATGTTCAAAGACACAAAAGCATTTTCCAGTTTTTCAGTAGACAACTTGCAGAAGGCAAAGAAGTTCTATGGCGAGACACTAGGGCTGGAAGTTTCCGAAGCGTACGGCGGAAGGCTGTTAGAGCTTCATATCGGAGGCAGAAGGAATATCTTGATATACCCCAAGGATAACCATACTCCAGCAACATTTACCATCCTTAATTTTCCTGTAGAGAACCTTGAGCAGTCTGTCGACGATCTTACCAAACGTGGTGTACGTTTCGAGATCTATAATGAAGGCGATATCAAGACAGACGAGAAGGGTATTTCTCTCAGCGACGAGGGTCCAAAGATCGCATGGTTTAAAGATCCCGCAGGTAATGTGTTGTCTATGCTTGAAGAGAAGGACAAGGAGAAATGAATTAGAATGTTCACCACGCAGACCAACGTCGTTTAGTGCTTTGTGTGTCACTCAGTTGATGGTAAAGTCCGTTTGATATTGTGTTAAGAAATAACAAACTAAAATGATTAAGAGAAAATGTATTAGATGTTACGAGACTTCAACTAAATAAGGAAGGATTTGGTTTAAAGGATATGACCGGCAGTAATCATAACATTGTAGGATACTGGGCATCTCAGGAACAATATTCAATGCAGGATTTGCTTAAATTTGTTGTTGAAGCTGAAAGAGGTGGTTTAAAGACATGTTTGACAAGTGACCATTTTCATCCCTGGTGGCATGATAACGGATACGGTAATTTTACTTGGGTTTGGATGGCTGCTGCAGCTGAGCGGACTAAGAATATGCAATTTATAACAGGAGTAACGGCTGCCGTATATCGTTATAATCCAGCTATTATTGCACAAGCATTTGCATCGCTTGATGTACTTTATCCTGGAAGAATAGGCCTTGGCGTAGGTACAGGAGAAGCCATGAATGAAGTTCCTCTGGGTTTTGATTGGCCATCAGCTGAAATTAGACTAGCAAGGACAACTGAAGCTATTCAAATTATAAAGAAATTATGGAAGGCGGGAAGAAGTACAAGGTCAAAAGGAAGTGATAATGATAATGATGATGATAATGGTAACAACAGTGATAACAACGGTTTTGTGGATTTTACCGGTGACTATTTTAAAATCAAAAATGCAAAACTTTACACTTCACCTTCTTCTAGAAAAATACCACTGTACATGGCAGCAGTTGGAGAGCAAGCAGCCAAAGCTGCTGCAAAGTATACTGATGGTTTAATTACAGTAACAAAGCCTGATAAATCAAAAGAGATATTTGCGATATTCGACAAAGCTGCAAATGAAGAAGCAAAAGAGCCAAAGTCTTTGGAAAAAATAGCAAAACCTAAAATATCATACTCTGAAGACTATGATAGAGCATTAAAATCTACAGAATTTTGGCGAGCTTCTCTCCTGGAAGACGTATTCAATTTGGACATTAGTGATCCAAGAGAACTACAGCAAAAAGCAAAAAGTGAAGTGTCAGATGAAAAATTAAGACAATCAACCCTAATAATCACTTCGATTGAAGATTGTATAAAACCTTTGGAAGAATATTTTAAAGCTGGCTATACAAGGCTATATCCACATAGTACAAGTCCAGATGAAATAAAATTTATTCAAGATTTCTGTGCTAAGGTATTGCCTTACTTCAATGACAGGAAGCCGGCGAGTAGATAGAGATAAAAATATATTTTTACTTGAAGTGTTTTTTTATAGTAATTACCATACAATAAAAAGATAAAGCTACCGTGCAATCTAGTAAAAAGAGCCAGAATATTAAAACTTAAAATTAATCTGAACGGTCATTGAAGTCACTGGTGATAAGACAGATCAAAGAAGTGGCAAGTGATATTCTTCTAACTGAATTTATTTAACATGATATATTATATTTTAGACAGGTAGGTATGTATATTATTACACCTCATTAAAGAGGTATACATATATACTTAAGTTTATACTCCACCTAAGTAATTTAATTACAGCCTTGATATTGTTATTTATGATATTTCTCTGCTATCTAAAATATACGCTCATAGTGATACCGCAGAACGCATCGATAAGATCGATTGAAAAGTATAATACATGGACAATTTCAAAATCAAACCTTGATAAATAGAGTATTATTTTATATAGCTGCTGCATCGACGTTTATAGCTGGTGTATTACATCTCGCAATTATTCCGATGTTTTTTATGCTGATGCCCATGAATGTTACGATTTTCTTTCTAGTTTCTGGTGCAGCTCAAGTGTTCTGGGTGATACCCGTCCTCAAAAGATGGAACAATTTTTGGTATTATGTTGGTATCGGTGGAACAGTGATCCTAATCGCATTGTTCGTCATCGCAGTACCAGGTAGAGGGTTACAGGTAAGCGAATTAGAAGTAACTATAGAACTCATTCAGATAGTTTTCATAATATGCTGTATTATAATTGTGAAATATAGAACAATGAAATTATATAACGCTAATGACATAGGATAAGAGTCGTTCCAATATTTTCTGACAGTTGTGTATGGTACTGATTATCAAATCCGATAATCCACCGATTATCAAACTGTTCTTAGAATCAAAACAGAGAAATGCGTTAAGGATTTTGCAATTTTTTTGCGGACAACTGCATTACTTTCAATTGAAGAAATTCTATGGTGATAAGTTCATTGATTTTATAATCATGGACGTAGCGATCAACATGATCGAAATTATATCAATTAACCCGGTCATGGACTAGCTTTTCATACCGTAGGTTATGAGAGGACATAATGATGGTAAAGAGGTATGGTCACCATGCATTTCAGGGCAACCGCCTAATTCTCCTTATACCTGATTCGATGTGTTGGAGGAAGGTAGGGAAGCACTATTGTACAGGGTATCACGCGAATGCTGTAGCAGTAGATAATGACTACGCAAAAGGGAATCTTGGATTCCATGGTTGTACTTCAAGTCTTATAGCAGAATACTATAGTAGATATGAAAGAGGGCATAGTGACAAGGCAGGAGACCTTGCTTAAAAACTACCATATAATCTTCTTAGATCTAGAGTATTGCATGAATTGGCATAGTCGATAGCTTGCAACCATATGATATTATAGTATATCCTTGATATTACACAGAATATTCCATCTTCCTTTTGAACCTCCCGCCTGCTATATATAAAATAAGTAACTACAGAGAGCAAGGATTGAACCAAGATGAGAAAAACAAGACTACAACTGAAGTCAGACTCATCACCACAGAGAGGATTCCAACAACTTGAAACCGTAAGAGGAATATAAAATAGTAGAAACAAACGTTTTTCTACATCCTTTCAGTATTAACCGTAAAATCTTGATTACAATAAAATACTTCATTATAATGACAACCATTCATTTGGCTATTGTTTTCCTAGGTTTAAATTCTAGCTCTACTCCTCTTTTTTCATTGTAATCAAAAGTAAATGACTCATTGGGTAATACAGGAAAGCTTGATAACATTTCGATATTAGAACATTGTTGACATTTATTATCTGATAGTCTGGCTTTATCAAGATACGTAGCACACCAATGACACATATCGCAGAGAAGGAATATTGATTGCTGTTTAGAGATGGGTG
>JBEVTH010000177.1:0-5350 GCA_041156085.1 Candidatus Nitrososphaera maunauluensis | reverse complement strand
TTATTCGAGGTGATGGTACAGGTCCAGAACTTGTAGAGGCAATGATTAAGGTTCTTAGAGCGTGTGATACGAAGATAGCTACTATTGCAACTCTTGTAAGACGTGGCTTTCGCTAATATCTGTCACCGGAAAATGGAGAAAGTCGGAGAAAATACAATTCGAGCCATTAGTTATTGCTAACTCTATTTTCAGAGAATTATTTACAATCAATTAGAGACAAAATAAAGCATATCATCAACCCATATGACAGCAACAGTAACTAACAAAGGTTATTGATATGTACGGTCACGAAACAGAACAGATCAGCAGTCACAAATTTCATTGCATGGTTAGAGCAGCAATGTATGTGAATGCAATCATCCACAAAACTATGCTATTGGAATATCACCCTCGTCATCGGTTTTTTGTGATCGGAACACCCTTACTCATTGTTATAAGTCATTTCTAATTAAAGGTATAAGCTTGGAGTGGTCTGAAGTTAGAGGGGAAGATTGACTGGTGGTGGTGGTGGTGCTAGTATCTGACGTAGAGAATGGAGATGGAGAGGAAGATGAAATAATAGGAGTAATTGTGACCTTTTCAATTGCATTATCGGCTAAACCAGCTGTGTCAGTAACTTTCAATCTAAAGAACATTGTTGCGTTAGTAGACACATCTGGAGCAGTAAACGTAGCCTTGTTTGTATTAGCACTATCTAGCACAACAGCAGGACTACCAGATATTTGTGTCCACGCAAATGTCAAAGGATCACCATCAGGATCATGGGTTGCACTTCCATCCAACGTAACAAGTGAGCCAGGATTGACTACTAGATTTGGAATTATATGGCCAGAACTATATGCTGGTGATCCATTGGTTGATAGTGTTAGTGGATCAGATAACAAAGACTGACTTGATGATAACTGCGATAAGGGTTGCGATACCTGTTGGTTAGTATTAGGAATAAGAACATGGCTACCAATGTTAGAATTATGAGTGTTATTGGTATTGTTGTTAGGCTGAACTACATTTTCCTGGTTTGATAATGGTATTATTGCAGTATTAGTATTATTAACAGATGTGCTAGTAGTAGGTGGAATAAACAGCTGTTGTGGCTGCTGTGGTTCTATTGGTTGTTGTAATAATTGCTGTTGGCTTGTTGTTATATTTGATAGTGGTATTATGGAGGAGGATGCTGATTGTAATTGTGCTGGTGGTGGTGGTGGTGGTGGTAAAGTTAATGCTTGCTCCAATGGTTGTCCTATATAGTCGCTACCACTGGCTACTAGTCTAGCTATTTGTGTTGCAGCTTGATTGACAGCAGCTGTATTACCTGCTGCCTGTTGCTTTGCAAGAGATAATATTGATTGAGATAAATGGCCGCTAGGGTTTAATCCAATAATTGAGTTTATTTGATCGAGAGCAGCTGTTGCTTTGTCTTGACCAGATGTTTGTGCTATCTGGCTTTGTATTTGTTGTAGTATTTGTTGTACTGCTGCTTTATCAACATTAGAGTTTACAAACTGATCCGATAGTCCATTGATTAGCGGCTGCTGATTGTTTACTATATTGTTATTAGCATATGCTATAGGAATTGACAGATTCAAAGCTAAGGCTGCTGATGATGATAATAATAAAATTGATACTACAGTTAAATAGAAGAGAGACATTCTTCTCATTTTGAAATTAGGGCTTGCAATTTTCAAGTTCAGCAATAATGGAGGGAACTGACTATTTACATGGAAGTATCATTTGTACTTATTCTAGTCATTATGTGTTTTAAATATGATTATTTATTTTTGGTTTATTATGTATGACTGTATAGATGATTATTGCTACAAGTAAATAACTCAGGTTTTGACAGTAAAATATTCGAATTAATTCCATGCGATGCTGGATCTGAGTGGTGGCAAAAGGGAGGTGGTAGTTCAAACTATACAATTTGTCATTTACCTGAATGCAGAATTAAAAAGAGGAAATGGATCTTTGGATTTCCGCTATTAACAACTTTGTACTTCTTGTTATGTCTTAATAGAAGGCTCCACCATTAGGTAACTGTGATGATAAGCCTCCAGGACCATTAAAAGAAGTTCGGCTGCTAGAAGGTGATCCGCTGCTATCTTTTATGCCACTACTACCAAAGACTTGGTTATAGCAATCATCAGTCTGGGTTTGGGAGAGGCCGCTACTACCACTACTTTTCGATGCACTAGACAGACAACTAACTAATTTCTTTAAGTCTGAGCTTGATCTCTTTGTGCTGATACTACTTGTGCCTTTTTTACTTTTAGCTCCTAACACTGGAGAGCCGACAGCACCGGCTGTTATGAGAGCCACTGTTGCAACAATAGCAAACACAGCTAATGTTGTTGTTTTTTTTGCGTACATTAAAATCATGATCAAAATATGGTTTAAATGAAGTCTGATTAACAATATCATTCTAGAATTAGAAAGTAATGACGTAGAAAAAATATAGTTATATCCATTTTCAAGATATTTACAGTAGATGCGTGACTGAAGTAGACCATAATGTTGAATCAAATAGAATCTTCTTCTGACCTTATATTCTTATAATGTAGTTCTAGCCGCACATTTTTTTCAATAATTAGCACACTATTTTTAGAAATAATAATCATTACAGCAAGCCCCTACTATAGTAGGACTGCTGTTTTGAATGCACACAAATTAGTCATAATCCTTATATAAAATTCTTCAACATCTCTTTTTAATGAGTAAAAAAATTGAAGTTACAGCTGCTAGTCTTATTGCAATAGTACTAGCACTTGGTATACTGGCAGTATCTAACATTACTGCCCAAACATCAGCCCAGTCATCTACTTCCTCAGGAAAGATGCACCTAGATGAGGGTATTAAAGCATTACAAGGTGGAGACACACAAGGAGCAATGATGCACTTGAATTTGGCAGATAAAGCTCTTGCGAGCGGTTAATAAAATTAAAAGATAAGGGCAGCTTTTTCTACTGTTCCCTTATCTTATATTATCTTTGGTAACGGTTTGTTTCTACTATTGAAAATATCCTGAATGATTCCTAATCAGTCATGTTGTTCTCTTGTACTTCCAGCAGTATTGGCTTTATCTTTAGTGCATGGGTCATAACTAGTGTATTGACGAATCTTTCAGATAGAGAGCAATTGCAGTTAAAATATACGGTAGGTCATACAGTTAGACTGAAGGTTCCGCCTCCAAGGGGTTGAAGGTACTATTGCTCTTAATTTGGTAATTGTAGATATTGTCAATTTGACATTATAGATATATTAAATAAGCCATTGTATGATATTTGGAAATAAATCCACAGCAATATGCCTTTTTCTATTTACCCATATCTGCGATTCCATTTGCGTCATTAGAGGCGATTTCAATTAAACTTAATATCATAGTTATCCATACGGTATTTTAATCCAAAAAATAAGGGGAAAGGTTTGGGATTCTAGGCAGATGTAACGTGGTATCGTGTATCCTTGCCTAAGCCAAACCTTTGAATTTTGAGTAATGTTTTTCCTTCTCTAAGATATTCATCAATGTCTTCTGAAGTTCGTTTACCTACTTCTAGATATTTTTCTTGATTATTGCTATTGTTGTTTGGTTCTGTTATTGTATATCTGTATCTCTGACTCTTTTTTCCATTAAATTCTGCTTCTACTTGTTCAATCTTCTCTGGATTGATTGTAGTACTCTCTTTTCGCTTGGCTGTATTTTTATAAACTTATTGTCTTTTTCTCTTAGCTCTGCATTTCTTTGGAGATTTTCTTTTGCTTTTTGACTTAATTCTTGTATTTCAGTTGCCATGTTTATCAGTCACCTCCTTTTGCAAATTTGCTTTACCCAACCACGCCCCGTGGAGGCTTTGCTTTGTGGCCATATTCATATCGTTGGGAACTAATTCATGTTCTATAGTTGCGATATCATAGCCTGCAATTTGAAGAATATCTTTAACTGTTTTCCATAGCATAACTCTATTTTTTGAAACTTATGTCTTGAGAATCTAGAGAATATCCTTCCTTACTGTCAGACTCAAAATACTCTATAACATCACCTTTCCTTGCACCAATTGCTAATCCTATTTTTCGCTTGCGGTCATTTTCGTTTTCATATTCTTCTGGATTTTTGGATAATCTATTGGATCTCTTAAGTAACTCTGGATTTACCTTACCTAATTGTAGATCAGAGATTGCTTTTCTTAGGTTGGTTATAGGATCACAATTACCATTACCATTGCTACTACCAGTAATAATATCGTGTACTGTTTGCCTAAATACGTAGTTGATCCATTTTGGCCGGTCGTTTTTATCTCCTTCCATTCCAATAATGTCCAATCCACCTCCATCTACACCAGTCCAACCAACATAGTGCTTCTTCTTATCAGAAATTATTGCTGTTTTGTATGTTCTAGAATGTTCAACCACAACCCCAAGTTGCTTAGTGCATTCTTCTTTTAACTTTAAAAGGTTCTCTTTAATACCTAGATTTAGACCTGCATTATCATTATTATGAAGGAATAGAGAATCCGTATCTCCATATGCAATTTTAAAGCCCATATTCTCTGCAATTTGTCGCATCTTAGAGATCGTGTATCTGCCATAAGCAGTGATTATTTCTGCAACTCTTGCGTCGTAATATTTGAAATATGGACTACCAAATACACCATAGCCACCATTAATAAGAATTTTGAGTGCTAGCTGCTTTACACGATTTCCTAATCGCTTTTGCCTCAGTCGCTCTTCTTTGAATATTTTGAGTTTCCTTGGAAATGCGCCTTCTTTTTGTCTACATATCCAATACTCTTCTTCTATTTTGCAGTTCTTTGTAATGTCCTTGGTTATCGTACATTGCAAATTGTCCTTACAGCATCTGCAGTTAACTGTATCTCTAAGTTAAGGCATCTTCTGTTTTTACCTTGGCCTTGTTGAGGGTCTCAGAACTTGGTTTTCCTTCAGCATGATCTTTTTCAGTCTTCATTTTTGCTTCAGCATCTTGTTCTGTGTTTTTTACCTTTTTTGCAATGTCTGTCATGTGACTGCCACGGGTCCAACATAGTTTAATAGTCCTTGCTTAAAATTTTCAAGGTTTTACTTTCCATATGTATAATCGACAAAGCAAAATTATTCTTATTTGCAACATAGAAAACGTCAATTCTTCTTTTTTCTTGATTTAATTTTTGACATTGCATATTGAAAAAGATATTTTTGATCGTTAAGCCCTTTGTTTTTCCAATAGAATCTGTTAACGATGTAGGATATACCGTACCAGATAGCACTGTTTACTATGATCGTAAAAGTAAAACCATAGTAATGGGCCATAATTGTACCTGTTATAGTACCACCTATTAGAAATGGTATCTGGCGCTTTAAA
>JBEVTH010000176.1:3716-5357 GCA_041156085.1 Candidatus Nitrososphaera maunauluensis | reverse complement strand
TTCTGTTAGGATACTATTGTTGTTATTTTTCTCTTTCTTCATGATTGATAACGTACTAGTTAACAACTAGTATTCATAGATTTTCTGTTATCTTCAGATACCTGTCATATATACATGCGAGCGCTTCAAAGGCTATCGTTAACAACAGGTTATCACGTAAAAGTCAAAGACAGATTTGACTCAATCATTCTACCCGATCATAGTTTCTAAAGACAAGATCTGAAGTGGTCAGCCAAATTCAGAGGGTAAAGACTCTTGCATTCCTTAACTTTATTATCTGTTAGAAAGTTAAGGTTATGGTTCGAATAGATATTAGAAAGGGAGTATCCAGATACACATAAATCGCAACTAAAGAATATGCTGATAAATCTATTGTAAATTATAATAAGAATACAGATCATGATCTGTTTCAAATGAGTTACCAATTCAAGGAAGAAGATCCCAGACATAAAGAATCAAGAGATATAGAGAATGTTCTTGTGTTGCAAGGAGGAGGTTCGTTAGGAGCTTTTGCATGTGGAGTATTCAAAGCATTAGTAAAAAAGAATGTAAGAATAGATATAGTTGCAGGTACGTCTATTGGCGCTGTAAATGCTGCTATAATTGTTGGAAGTAAAAGTGACCATCCGGAGAAAGACCTTGAAAACTTTTGGTTGGAGATTGCAGAAAGTAGTCCTAATATTCTTCCAGACCTTTTTGTCTTTGATTACGATAATAAAGATAAGAAATACATCACCAAGAAAATATCTGCTGCTTCGACTAATGCTGCAATATTTGGTGTTCCCAAAATGTTTACTCCTGTATGGTGGAATTGGTCGCCTTGGATCCATAGTGAAGATGATGATAACAATAAGATTTATGATTGCAATAAAAGGGAGCAACTAGAATACTACTATGACTTTCTTAATCCAAGGAATTGGACTTATTACTATGACCATTCGCAGCTTGCAAAAACACTTGATAGATATATAGATTATAAAAAGCTCAATCTTGCTGCAACAAAGGAAGAATTACCAGAAGTACTTCGACTTATAATAACTGCTGTAGATGTGATGACAGCTAGACCGATCATATTTGACAATGCGAAAATGGAAATAAAAGCAAAACATATCCTAGCAAGCTCTGGCTATCCAATATATGGATTTCCATGGATTAAAGTTGAAGATAATGTATATGCATGGGACGGTAGTCTGCTTAGCAATACTCCAGTAAGAGAAGTCATATATGCATCTCCGAGAGATGATAAAAATATCTTTATTGTAGAAAACTACCCAAGGAAAATACAAAAGCTTCCTTCCAATATGGCTGAAGTCGAAAGTAGAGCTAAAGATATCATTTTTAGTGATAAGAATATGGATAATATAAAAATGTCAAGGCTTATTACAAGACACATCCAGCTTATAGAAAAATTATATGACATTGTACAAAAGAAAGTCGATCCGTCTGAGATTGATCCTAGTCAGTTGGAAAAGATAAATTCAGAATATAATATCCTAATTAACAATTATGGTGCACAAATAAAATCTGTTACAAGAATAATTAGAAGTGAATTAGAATCACCAAGCATGCTACAAAATGCAGACTTTTCTCCTAAAACAATCAAGGAACTAATAGCTCAAGGCGAAACTAAGACTATGGAAA
>JBEVTH010000176.1:0-3616 GCA_041156085.1 Candidatus Nitrososphaera maunauluensis | reverse complement strand
TGGCGCCCGATCAAGCCACTGGTACATTCCCCATAGTGCGTCAAGGCCACGCGCATAGGTAGAGTAGGTGTGGTAGACGACCCCGTCGGAAAGCACGAACGCGCTCATACCCGGTGCTTCACGGGTGTAGGTGGGGATGTCGGTGCCGGTCATGGCCGCAAACTCGCGAGGTGCCGAGTCGAGGACTTTCGCTGAGTCGGAGATTGCTCCGATTGTGCGGTAGTTGTAGTCGATACGGCCGGAACGCTGCTGCTCCTCGGTAAACGATGTATTGAAGTCGTAATTGAAGTCGCTGTCTAGCGACGACACCCACATGAACGTCCAACCCAGGCGGCGCTTGTAAGCCTGCAGCGCGGCGATAGGTGCGCGAGAGATCGCGATCATCGCGACATCGTGGTGCTCTAGGTGCACAGCGAAGCCATTAAAGCCGTCTGCAACAGCCGAACAAGCTGGGCAGCCGCCTGTGTACTCCGGGCCAAACATAAAGTGGTAGACAAGGAGTTGTGAGCGTCCTCTGAAAAGATCAGCTAGGGACGCCATGCCATCATCGGTCTCGAAATGGTACTCATTGTCGATTCTAACCCACGGCAGCTTTTGCCGCCACTCTGCCAGTTCATCGCTACGTCGTGTCAGCTCCTTCTCGGCCTTGAGCAGCTCTAGGCGGGCAGCAAGCCACTCTTCACGTGTTCCGATCTTGTGGTCAGTCATTGTTTCTACTACATTATGACAGATATAAGAAGTTAAATGCTGAACGACGAAAACGTGTACTATCAGCTCATGATGACGAATTGTCATTTTGATGCATAGATAAAACAAAAAGTATGATGTGCAATTAAGGAACGATATTGAGAGCCTATGTCCCAACCATGTCTATTTTTAATTGTAGGATTATCATGTATTGACCAAAATACATCAACAAGGTCCTCATAGGATGCTTCATTAGAATTATGAGTATCTCGCTCCCATATCTTCAAGCTATGGCTATTACAGCAGCCGCAACAAAAGAAATCCCTGACTTTGAGATTCTCGTGAACATCTCGCAAATGACAGTTTCGCTGATGACTCGACGGAAATGACCGAATCACCTCTGCGGGTGTTACCTTATTCGTATGTATGTATTTATTTTTTTTACACGTTTATATAGCATAATTATGGGAATTCCTCATTTACTAATTTCTGTACTAAGATGTTAAAACCACGGTTTAAACTCATTAGCCAAAATGGATCATACAATTATTTTTCATAATCATTGCTTTTTCCATTCCTGTAAACCAACAAAGCAGTTAAAGCAGCAACCTCCATTCGTTCTCTAATCTTCTTGCTTGTGTTTATAATAACAACAAAAGGGTTTTCAAACAAGAAAAGATTACTAGGAGTACGTTTACTCATTTGTATACAAACGTACTGTTTTGGAGTAATGCCTGTACTCTAGGATTAATTCTCCAGGATCGAGCATGGTAAAGCAATAGGTTGACATGAAATATGTCGAAAAATGGCTTAACATAGGTCACGGTCTTCCTTTTCAAAAACTATTTGAGAGGAGATTTTCTTATATAGTGTGATATTATTGGTTGGGGGCAATCCTTGATAAGTTCGCGTATTCTATTTTCCATAACTTGAACATTCTTAGTAACATATTCATGCTGACGGATATGATCAGTCCAGGTATCGGCAATTCTGATTTCTATGTAGTGACCAGTATCTGCGGGGTCTTGGAATAATTCCCAATATGCCATTCCCTCACTTCTAAGAAGATGTCCTAATTCACGCACATTTTGTTCAAACTCATCAGATAATTTGGGATCAATCTTGTTGTATTCTATTGTTATTAGGGCTTGATTTTCATTTTGTAAAGGATCAACTGAGGACTGAGGAGGAAGTGACCAATGATCACTTGCTGGTGTAAAATCAAGGTCATCTAACAAAGTACTGCTATAACGTTTCTTAGCAATAATGGTTGCAGCTAAGGCTAATGAAGCTACCAACAGTGTGATTGGGATACCAAATATTTTAGCTACTGTACCCCATATTACACTTCCAACCACCAAGCCGCCATTTAGTATAAGAAGATAGATTGCTAATACCCTCGCTCCAATCCATTTTGGTGCAGATTTTATTCCAATTGTGTAAAATTTTGATATTATCGTGATGTAAGCTGCTCCTCCTAGCGCCATGGCTATGCAAAGAATTCCAAAATCTCGTACATACCCCACTGTAAATGTTACAATTGCAAGTAACGTTATAGAACCTGTAATAAGAGATTCTACCGACGCCTTAGGTCGTAACCTTGGCAAAATTACGATTCCACCGACTATTGCACCCATACCAAACGATCCTAACAGCAGTCCAAATCCGATGGAATCAAGTCCTAATTCCCGTTTAGATAAGAGTGGCAAGAGAGATAATAATGCACTACTACATAATGTAAACAAACCCGCGCGTACAATTAATACATGTGCAGCTTGAGAATAGCGTACATATCGCATCTGAACTCGAATAGCTCTGATTATATTCTCTGGCGGCAGAGGGATTTGTTGTTGTTGACGCTGCTGATGTTGATCATGTTGTTGAATATTGGGCTTTCTTGGCAACCTACTTACGACTATGATCATGCCAACAAAGGAAGCTGAATTAAGAAAAAATACAGCCCAAGGTGCAATTGCAGCTACAATAAACCCCCCTATCGTTGGGCCAATAACCCGACCTATGTTACTAGCAAGGGCACTAAGAGTTAGAGCGTCAGGTAGTTCTGATCTTCCCACAAGTCCACTCATAGTGGGGATAATAGGAGTCCTAATCATGGTCGTACCTGCTCCTAGTGCAAAGGTAAATATCAAAAGTATTGTTGGGGTAGTTAGACCAATAATGGTAATGATTCCTAGTATAGTAGATAATGTAAACATATATGCACACGTGATGAGGAGCATTTTGCGCCGATCAAAAATATCAGATAATATACCTGATGGCAATGCAAATAAAAAAATCGGTAGAGTAGTAGCAGTTGTGATAAGAGAAACAAATAAGGGATTAGGAGCAAGTGAAATCATTAGCCATGATGCCCCTATATCGTACATAGCCGCACCAACATATGAAAAGAGGGCAGCAATCCATAACGTCCTAAAGATAGCAGATTTGAAGGGACTCAAACCTGAACCTAAAATATTTTCTCGTTTGTCTTCCTGCCTCTCTCTTTCAACCATTAAATACAAGTAGGCAAGACTCAGTCATAGATTTTTCTATAAAGTGCGCAGATATTTTGATGTTGTCCTGAGGCAGTAGAGGCGTTCGCGGGAGTAAAGCTAATCGGAGTACTAGGAAATAATGATTTAGATGTAATTGGACTGAATAATGCTTTTCATAAGATAGGAGGCAACTTAAAGGTGAATTATGCGAGATTGAACAGGATGATTTGATATCTGCAATATATCATGGAACAAATTCAAGAAAAATGAATCAATAATTCAATCTGGTAGATATGATATGGTCACACATAGAGTACATAACAAAAAGGTTGGGAAAACATTGGTTATTAATCCATGTACAGCAAATGGTTGGTTTTTTGGATATGGAGAAACTGCTGCTGTATTAGATAAGGACCAAAGAATCTGAGTTCCTA
>JBEVTH010000175.1:0-5380 GCA_041156085.1 Candidatus Nitrososphaera maunauluensis | reverse complement strand
AACAAATAGGCGTTGTGGCTTTGTGTAGCTGTGACTCCAAGGATGCTGATATGGGTAGCCTTAATTGGGTATTACTACATTTGACAGTACCAGAAAGTCTATTAGGAAAGAGTGAGAGAAGTCATACCGCTCCTAATCCACTTAAATAACCCATATAATACGCGTTTGAAAAACTAATAAATAATTATTTTAAGGCTCTGACAGCGGCAAAAGTTTTTAAAATATATTGGTATAATTATCTGTGTTCTGTGCAAGAATTACCCCATCTTGGAGTTTAAACCTGACGGTTGCCCCATGACGAATGCGTTGCATCACCTGTGAATTCCGTGGCGATAATCCCTGTGGTTTGCAACCCTAAGCCTAATGTAATCATGGTGATTTGAGGTTTCATGGTAAGTCTCCCATTTGCATTGTCTTAAATGAAAGCAGTATTAATGGTTCCTGGCACTGGAAGGATACCAACCATCTAGTTCCTATTTGACATGAATCCCTCGTGGGGCCTATTTGACTAAAATCATCGCGAGATTAATCCCGGGTTTTATCATGTTATTATTACTCATGTTATCATTTGCTGTTATGCTACCGTTTATGGACATGGACAAAAATAGTGTGAGAGCGCAACAGGGGAACTAGACACAACAACTAACAACATGAGGCTTCTCAATAATATCATACCTAGTCAATCAGGAAATATTCTTGGAATGGTTTCTTTCTTGATAGGAAGGTAATCATTTATTTTAGGATTGAGAATGCAAAATGCTTTTAGATTGGTGGTCAAAATTCAAAGATAAAGTCAGATGGTACGTGGAGCAGACACATACAATAGTAGCAAGGAGACGTTAATGTTGTCGACTCTTAGTAGAAAAGATAATGTAAATTAAAAAACTCGCTCAATTAAGAGGGTCTGAATTCATCAATATAGTTAGATGGATGTTCGTCTATTCTTATATATATGCAAATCTGACAGTATCATATTCTTATATATATGAGTTTGAAGTTCACTACTACCGTTACTAGTGATAGTTTCCTGATCTTTCATATCGACAAGCTAGGAAAGATGGGAAAATCATATGACTCAAACAAACAAACATTCAGTAGAAACTGTTAGGAGAAGACTATAATCCTAGCAACCCAGACGTAATCCAGTATGGTGTCTTGAAAATTTGTGATGGCATGCTATTTTCTTGCTATTGCATACAAGAATCATCTACTATAATGCTTATCATAAATTAAAACTACTATAAAGGAAGGTGAAAATGAAAATATATGTCTTATGTATCAAATGATCGAAACTATACTGACATTACGCAATCAGGAGTTGATGCAACACCGAAGAGAGCAGGTGACGTTACAGGGGAACCACCTACAAATGAGGCAACCAATAGAGATATAGCATCTAAAATGGCAAATCTACTTGAGGGATTACAGTTCCCAGCGACCAAAGAAGATATAAAAAATCATATAAATAGAAAATCTCCAGCAATGGGAAATAGAATTAATGATGTATTTGAAGCAGTACAAAACAACCTCGAGGACGGAGTTAAATATAATAGCGCTTATGACGTGGAATTAGCAGCTCGATTGGTCGAGAAAAAAGAGTCATAACTTTATTCAAACCAGGAAACGGTTTCAAACAATAAACAGAGGTACTATTGTCGTCGTCTGAAATGAATAAACTAACGGAACACTATATTGCAATTCCTACTTCATTTTTCAAGAACTGATTCTGTTATTATTCATGGCAACACAAAAGTATCGTTATCTTTCTTATAGTCCCTGACTCGCACTACAACGCATAGCGTGTTGATAAGAAATAACTATAGTATTTCGAGGAATGTCACTAATTCAATATTTAAAAAAGTAAAAGAAGAAACCAACATTGCAGGGTGGAAGACCAAGACAAGTTCTGAAAAGAAATTAAGTATTATTAATCTGACAGAAAATAAATATCCAGAAGATCAGATTGATGAAATGACTTTGAAAGTTATAGATTGACTAAGCGAAACCTTTCATAATTATGAAAGCAAAGATACAGTATGGTATTATCAAGAGTAAATGTATCAACACTTCTGAAATAATAATAGATGCAGATAAAGTCACAATTAGAACACCATTAAATAAAGACATATCTGAGGTTAGAAAATTTTTTTGGACAAGGCAGGTTGGATATTGAAAAAACACAATGAATACAAAGATACAATACCAAAAATAGTAAGATTACTATTTATTGTCGTATTTATATACGAGAATGACAATATATCGTAACGTAAAGAAGTAGGTTACTCCTAGATGTTGTGTTAAGCAAATCGGAGCGTCAATTTCTGAAATAACAACTTTTTGTTTTATTATGTACCTCCAGTACTTCATATGAGTATAACCACCCATCCTTACTATTGTTACAGCACTTTATTCAGACACAAGTAAGCATCGTAAGGATGATGTGATTAAAAATTCCTGGCAAACCTCGAGACCTGCGGCCTAAATTAGCATAAGAAAGTTAAGTATTATTTGAACCATCGGCCATAACAATTCCAAATTTTTCCTTTGTTTTTAAAATGGCTGAATTTGAAACTACTCCATTTTTATTCTCATTAAGAGATTCTTCTATAATGATTTTAAACGCTTCTGCGCCTTTAGTTATGTGTCTAGCGAAATCTGGCTGCTGCTTCTGCTGTCCATTATTATTTCCATTGCGATCAATTCTAAATAATCCAAACTTTGCTTCAGGCCTATATCCCTCTTGCCACTCGTAGTTATCCATAAGAGACCAATGTAAGTAACCCACAACTTCTGCACCATCATCTATAGCTCGTTTGATTTGTTGAACATGCGCTACGATAAATCCAGCACGATATCTATCAGATTTGTCGGCAACACCATTTTCGGTAACAAATACAGGTTTATTCCATTGATTTTTTATATGCATAATCGATTGGTACAATCCTTCTGGATAGATTTCCCATCCTAAATCGTTTAATATATGATTATGATGATAGCGATTCTTTTTTTTATCCTGTATATGTAGATCATCTACCAATGCTCCTCCGACAAACCTTGCTGAAGAGAATGCAACTATGAGGCTGTGGTAAATATACACTCGCCGATAATAATCCAGTCCAATAAAGTCAACTTTATTCTTCCAGTCATCACGTACGATAAAATCCGTGCTATCTTTGTTATGCCTTTGAAGAGTATTCAGGTAGTTTAGGTCCTCTTCACCATCTGTAACAGCATTGATAAAGTAATCATTTATAAAATAATCAAAATTTTTGGCAGCCTCAGTGTTATCCTTTATAGTCAGTCCAAGTATTTTGGTGGTTTTAGCTGGGCTGACAGCCATCATCAAGTGTGCAAAGCCGACTCTACTAGGAAGGCCATCTCCATCAGCATCGATATCATCGAGGGTAGTTATTTTATTATATGCTTGGACGTGTGCTTCAATCAGGTTATGCAATACCAATTTAGCGCGATGGCCATCAAGGAAAAAACCAGGAGGAGATAGCCCTGCTATATAACCTACACCGATAATAGATGCCACAGGTTCATTAAGCGTTATCCAGTAATCCACTTGATCTTTTAATTCTTGAACTACTCTTGTCACATATTTAATAAATTCTTCAACAGTCCGGTTATTTTCCCATCCTCTAAGAGAATTCCAATAAGGATCTATTGATGGTGGGTCTCCAATGGGGGCATCTCTTAATGGCGATGGTAATAAATGCTGTCCTATTATTTTCTTAAACCTGCTAGGTGGAATTAATACCCACAATGGAAGTGTGAAATGGTTCAATGTAACGACAGGATTTAACTTTTTTTCCCTCATAGATCTTATCATTTCTTTGTAATGGTCAATGGCATCGTCATTCCACTGACCTTTTTCTGGTTCAATACGAGACCACTCGAGACTTATTCTAAAGCTATTCATTCCTAACCTTCTAGCAATCTCAAAGTCTTCTACGTAGAATTTGGGGTCCCAAAACCTTACACCCTCTCCAGCAGATTGTAAATGAACTTGACCCCTACCTTTATAGAATATGCTTGGTTTTGTCAGAGAAGATATGCGATTTTTAATTTCCTCTGATGTAGTAAACAAACTCCAATCATTATTTGTTATGCTGCCTTCTACCTGATAAGAAGACGTTGCCGCGCCCCAAAGGAAGGAATTGGTAATTTTCATCTTCTTTATTTTAGCATAACATATTGGAATTTGCCATTACAACTTCTTGTATGTGTAATATGCCAGAACCTCCAACAATATCTTCTCTTTTTATGGTTTGAAAATCAAATAGAGGCATCAGAGGTCCAAAGCTAATGTTATATGTACTGCAAATTAAAGCTGATTCTCCCTTCTTATTCTAATATACAAGCACCAGTTCGAAATAAAGATTTTGCCAAAAAATGATTTATTTGTTTATTCATTATAGAGAAGGTCTAAATGAGAACGGGAATTTTGTTGTGACTTATGTGATGAGATTATAGATAACTAGTTCTATGATCTATGCTATGAGATTATAGTATCGTCAGTTTGCAATTGTCAATAGATTCTAGCTCGTCATTTACTTTGGCATGCTGTTTTGTTTCGATAGCCAATTCTTCTCTAATAGCATATATACACTTATGCAGTATCAAATCTGTATTCTCAAAGATTCTATGATTTCCAAAGATTATGAAGTGGCTAACTACCATTAGAATTCTAATCAATTCATATCGGTTTGATAAGAGTAATTTTAAGCGGTTTATTGAAATGTTAATTAAAGAACGAAAAAAGGACACAAAGTTAATGTTGATACGTGGGTGATCGATACAGATGTATTCCAAGAATCCGGGTGGGAACTGTAATTAGTGAAGGCTCCAAAGACTGCTTCGCATTACATAGGCTTATTAAATGGATTGTGTTTAAAGCCCTACGCCACCTACACAGGGAAGATAATGACACAGTGAGTATTCTACGACCATATTCGAGCGAAGACCATATGACGCACGCACGTATACAGTATTTTTTGTATAAATTTAAAACAAGGCTATAGACGAAGTGAGAATCCTGTAGCAAACTCTGCCATTATGAAGATTATGGTAAATTGCAACGCGGCTTGAATGGCAACTACTTGGACATACCTTCTCATAAGTTTCTGAATCTTTGACATATCTGATTCGCTCTTTCTTAGCTCATAGTATACTCGAAGGTTAGTAGGTAGGAGTATTTCTAATCCTTGTATCATCTTTGCGGCAACAATAATCAAGATTGCAGAAATCCAATAAAATGTTGGAGGTTGTAGGGTAATCAAACCCATTTTTGAAGCAAGAAAATATCCAGCAGTTGTTGTTACAGCAGAGACGGTTGGCATAAAAAAGACCATCTTTGGCATGAGCCATGAAATAA
>JBEVTH010000174.1:0-5382 GCA_041156085.1 Candidatus Nitrososphaera maunauluensis | reverse complement strand
ATAGTATAATATTCTATAACAACATTATTAAGTCAATCTATATTTTGGTCAGATGGACAGCCAGATATGAGTGAAATACCTATTGGACAGAAATTAGACATGCATGAGGTGAGGCCTCTCACTCTTAGCCAGTCCATTTCTATTCGACTGTCTATGTGACGTTCTAACAATAGAATATGTTACTTTGGGTTTTTTGTAGAAGGTTTTGTTTCATAGAATATATTAAATGTTAAATAATTGTTGTATATGTTGTTGAACTGGGTTCTTTAATCTACCTATAGATTTTGAAATGTTATAACATGAAACATTATTCCAGCATTGCAAATTAGATTCTCTCCAAATTTTACATGTTAATTAATAGTATTATTTAACTTATTATACATACCGTGAACTGCTTTACTACCATAAAATTCAAAAATACGGCGGTAAAATTATTTTAAGTGACTTTCCAGATATTTTGTGATGATAATCATGAAGGCAATTGGTTCAGGCATCTCTCCACATCTTTAGATGATGCATCTTTAAACCCAATCAGATCACGTGGTGAAAACCCTCATTATATTGAAAAACTTCTTCGATATGACAGACCTGATATCATCCTTGTAGAAGGTGAAGCTTCTAAGCTAATACTTGAAAAGACAGGGGAAGTGCCTACAGGTCATAATGTTGGTCAACGTTTTGGAAGGTTAGTCAATGCAGCAGAAGAAGGAGTGATGGCGATTTTTTTTCTGCCATTTATTGCTAGAAAACATGGTAAATATTCGTCAACCTGTTATATTTCTGCAAGATTTTTTACTGCACTAGAAAAGATGGACATAATACACCAGGTTCCTGTGTTAGCAATTAATTGGCCAGCTGATTCTTCGTATGAGTTAATGAGGAATAGCTCTGAGAGTGTTTTAGTTGCAGAACTAATCAATGATCTCATTGCAAATAAATTTGATTACTCAAAATGTAAGAAGATTGATGAAATAAAAACAATTATGAGAGAGCGCATTCAGAAATGTATGAAAAGGACTATTAACCCTCCCAATTCTGTCAAATTTGTAAATACCAAAGATTATTTTGCCATATTGGAAAAGTCCTTTCCATCAGACTACTTGCTAATACAGTCCGATATTAAAAATAGGCCACTGTCTTTAATCTACCACATACGCATGACAGAAGAAAAATGTAGGAGAACGGATCCTTATACGGGAACCCAATTTATGTATGATTATTTATATTGCAGAGACTGACGAAATACATCAGATAAACATTCTAATCTCATACTATCGCTTCCACATATATCAAAAAAAGTATGGACTGCTGCAAATCAAAATAAAAGTTCATTAAAAAGCGCCTTATGGTATGCTACAGCAGACCTTATAGTTTTGAAGGATGGCTTGATCCCATGTATAAGTAATGTAGGTCGAAAATAAATTAGTATTATTTTGGCAAGAGCAAACGCATATGTCAGAAGATGCTGTTTATCAAAAGTTAAAAGAGTACCTGAAACAACAAAATTGGATTATTCTTGGAGGAGAACCTCCTGGTGGTACAAATCATATACCAGTAATTGAAGTTAGAAATTCGCTAAATCTGGATAAAGGGAGTAAAGGGAGTAAGAAAATTGACTTAGTTGCATTCAAATCATCCTTCTTTCTATTATTAGAATTGAAGTATTCCTACTCTTACTCTGATGTATCTAAACTTAATGAATTGATAAAATATCCAAGTGGAAGAGAAGCATTTCTCAATTCTCTGCTTGCGAAAGGATTACTAAAATCAAATAATATACGCATTGATTATCAACAGTATATAATGTCTTCCCATTACCTGATCAAATCTGTTGGATATAACGCATCCAATAAGTTGGCTCCAGAAGATTTCATCACATTTCTCGTATATGAGACCTTTGTAAAACCTTCTTTTGGTAGAGAGATTTCAGATCAAGTCAAGACATTATTTATGGATCTTACTGATTTCTAAAGATTTGAATAAATTCTTCTTTCATTTTTCCCATGGTTGACTTGTATTTGCCCCTGCTAATCTCTTTTAATAGGATAAATCCAAGATCCTTTGCTTCTTTTTTTATGACTTCATTTAATGCCCAAACTTTACCATTGTATATAGGGTTACCTATAATAATACAGCAGTATTTTTTCTTAAGCAGGACTCTTTTCATCTCCATTAATGCAGTATGCATATCACGAAAAAACCTGTCTGGCGTATCCACTCTACTCCGCTGACCACCGATCAAGGCCTTCTCTAATGCATATTGACTAAAACCAAGCCACCATAGCGATAATTTCTGATATTCTGCATATGGAACAGCTGCCATATACGGAGGATGAGTACAAATGAAATCAATCGTTTCATCATTGATAAATGCTAAATTCCTTGTATCATGATTGACAATCCTCGTATTAGAATTAGTGGATATTTTATTGAATTCTAACATGCCATTGACCATGTCATTGACTGCAAAGGCGAATTTTTCATATATTCGATTTTTTGGCATGGCTTGCTTATTTATCATTAGATTTCCAAATCCACTTGTTGCATTAGATACGCTTCTCAATATTGAAGAAAATGCTACTAATAAAAAGTCTTTAATATCTAGGTTTTGTAATGAGTAGATTCTATTTCTTATTAAGAATAGTTCATGAATGACGTTTTCCTGAAACCATTTCGATATATTTGGATGAAGCGTATTAATAAGTGATTCATCTATTATTATTCCTTTATCTTCAAAATTAAGGAGGGTGACATTACCACGTAAAGTCAAGACATCTTCCTTTATAGATGTAGATACCTTTGAGATCTCCTTTAACTCAGAGTTTCTGATGTTAGTTGTTTTTACCTTTGATATTAGACATGCTAAAGGGTTAATATCCAATCCTATTGCACGTCTGCCAAGGATTTTTGACTCAACTAAAGTGGTTCCGCTACCCATGAAATTGTCTAAGATGAGATCATTCTTTTCAGAAAAGCTCGATATTAAATAATTCGGAATTTGAGGAATATATTTTGCTGAATACGGATGGTAACTATGCGTAGCATATCTAGTATCTGCATCTTCTAATTCCCAATCCAAAGTGTCAAGATATTTTATTTTCTCTATCTCAGTTTGTGATAGGCTTTCTGATTTTAATGTCATATTTTACTCCAGAATCAAGTGTCATGTTATTCCATCCTACATTATCTTTAATTATTTCAATGTATGCTGGATTAATCTCGTAAATTACTGAATTTCGTTCTAGATGTCTTGCTACTTTCATCGTTGTTCCGCTACCTCCAAATGGGTCAAGAACTGTATCTCCTTTAAGTGTGTATAATTTTATTATTCTCTCTGGTAGTGTATCGGGAAATGGTGCAGGATGTCCTTTGGTGTACGATACTCCCATCTCCCAGATACTCCATGACACTTGTTTAATAAATTCCTCTGGTAATCTGTGTTCTGGCTTAAGATCTATTTGTATTTGACCTTCATTTTGAAATATCATAATATATTCGTGCATTATATTCAAACTAAACGAGCAAGGATATGGTTCATTTTTGAGGAATTTGGTTACACCACGCTGCCACAAACCTTGTGTCCCTTTTGGCTTCATCCATATAATTTCCTTTTTGAAAGAAAAATTAAGATCCTCCATCATCTTAACGGTATCTGCGTTAATAGGTTTCATTCCATTGTTTGATACTGCGGTTCCAACGTTGATAGCTACAAATCTTCCAGGCGACATTACCCTCTTTATCTCTTTAAGAACTTTTTGAATTTCGTACAAATATTTTGCATAAGCTTGATTTGGCCCTAAACCTTCTTCTCCATATTTTTTTAGATTCCAATATGGTGGAGAAGTAACAATCAAATGGATAGATCCAGAATCAATTTCTGACATAGATGATGAATCCCCTATGATCAGAGTATGAGTAGTCAATATAGTAATTTGGTGATGCATCTACCTATTAAAGCTCATAAGTAAACATTCATCAGCATTATACTCTATTTTTCTCCTCATAGATATCTTCAGAATACATATTCTGCCAGAACTTTAAATCAAAACTAAAACCTTGAATCTATACTCTATATCGTGGTTTGATACTACTACTACACCACCATCATGGTTGCGTATTACTTGACTGGGTAATAAACTAATATTTACTGCTCACAGAAAGAAATCTAAGATAGAGAATTCCTCCAAATAAAAAATCCATCCTTACTTGTTATAGTATCTATCGACCTTGACAAGAATTTATTTTTTATTAAACCAATTTACGTGCAGATTTACATAGATAACGCTCCTATATCTATGATTGTAATACAATATTATTTTCAATGCCCTTAAATAGAGAAAGGTACATAATATATTATCTATCATATAATATGAACAACACTCGTAAGTTAACAACAATAGCAATTTCCCTTGAAAACTACAACGCCTTAAAAGAGTTAGGAAGAACAGGAGAATCGTTCAATGACGTTCTGACAGAATTGTTAAGGAACTCAACTTCTAAAAAAGGTGTATAATATGCAACGGCAAGGATCGATCGACCAAAAAATTATTTCGCTTTTTAGAGATTCCATAAATAAACTCGATGATATAGACGCTGAAGCAAAGGAACAGAATAATCATCATCAATACCACTGAATTTGCCTTCAATTAGATTAAGCTGCTATCCAGTATCTATGAAATAGACAAATTTAACAGCAATTTCTGCTATATATACTATTAGTAGTTATTTCAAATGAATTTATCATCTTTTGTGCTGCTGGCAAGTACTTGTCATATTCACCTACAGCAGGACTGTATGTAATATCGTACGACGTATTGCCTTTTAGCATCAGAATTTCCATAGCTTGCTGAATATCACTTTCACCTTTATTGTACCACGTGTAAACTATGATATGAGCAGCATTACCGTTTATTGTTGTGTCATTGGATTGAACTATGTTAAAGTTCTTAGTGTCCTGTTTTGCAAAATCAATTGCATCGCTGACGACTTGATCCAAAATCCTGGTTTCATTGCCAGTAGACGATATGTATAGGTTACTTAAGCTGGATGTATCAGGGGAATTGAATTGAATGTCACAAGTGTCGATTGTTTCCAGTGTCCAGTTTGCTAGATAGCGAACGCTAAATCCACATTGTGGATTTTGGAAGGTTAATAGTTTATCCTTGTTGTTATTATTATTACCGGTATTCTTCATTGTGATGGTTGAATTTTGTGATGGAGGTTTATTCTGTTTGCCGTAAAGTATTCCTACTAACGGAACGTTTGCAAGCGGATTTCGTTTCGAAGATGTTGTATTAGTTGGCAATGATGATTGTGAAGGAGTTGCCGTAGTCAAATTCTTTTGTTGTTGTTGTGGTGGTACTACTACTTGACCTGTCGTAT
>JBEVTH010000173.1:0-5388 GCA_041156085.1 Candidatus Nitrososphaera maunauluensis | reverse complement strand
ACAGATATACTAACTTCTGCTACTCGTATACAATTATTCAAAGTAGATTAGTTGTTATTAGTAGTAGTGATGTATAACCACTCGTTGTAATGGGTGGCTATTCAAGTCTTTTCTCCTAGTAGTGTACATTGTGATCTTATTCTGCTAGTGGACCTGTTGAATGCGGTGGCGAAAATCCAATCGTTGCTTTAAAATTGTTTGGGTTCTTTGCATCATTGACAGTAAGTGTCAAGCCTTTTGTTTTAGATTCAGCTAAGGTACCTGTTACTGAATAAGATGTCTTCTTATTGAGGTTAATATTTCCTTTCAAGGAGAACTGTGCATTATCTGCAGTTGAATTGGCTATAAGTTTGGCAGGGCCTTTTAAATCTCCGGTCAGTAAATATTTGTCATTTAAGCTATGTAGCGATAGAGTCAGGGTGTTGTTTGATTGGATTTTATTTACTGCTAATGTGATTGGTCTATCTGCTAATGTCGTGCCATTGCTTAAGGTGATATCGCTTCCAGAAGGATTGGATTCGAAAGATTGAGGAAAGAGCGTGTCTTCTGCAAAGCTTATAGGATGAATTGTAGGGATGATCTGAATGCCATCAATAACACTGCTTTTACTCGCTGCAATGCTATTATAGTCATATTTTGAGTCTTTAATTGTTAAAAGAAGATAATTTCTATTCTCACTTACAACTGCAAATGCTGATGCCGCATTATTACTACCATGATCAGAACTTATATCAAAAGATATGGCAAGAACGATCGAAATACTACACACAATAATAATAGCGATTGAGACTACCACTCCCAAATTAAGGATCGTATACATGTTTAATAAGAACAACAAGATCGGATGAAATAAGTATAACTCCCTTCGAGGGAGCCCTTGAAATGAACTACCTATTTAAGTGCGAATGTATGAAAAATAAATGCCAAGATCCGTTTCCTTTTTTATTTAATAATCATCATTATAATTGATCATCTTAGTCTTTTCAATCGTCACTTGTATTTCCAAGGAAAGAACTTCATTGCCAATCTAAAGGCGTCAAATATATCATTATATGATGTTGACTCTTTGTCTAGTTTTCCATCAATATCAACAGCTGTTCTTCGAAGTTATCAATTTGTGAAGAACTGGATGGATAGCAATATGCCCACCGCCTTCTTCTAATACCAACTTACAATTAGCCAGCATGTCTTTATGTTCTGCATTGAATTAACAGGTATGATTTTCATATCCTGTTTTCCAATCATAATCAGGATATTCAGTAGCTATAGCATACTTACCTGTATAGTCTTCCAGATTTGAAAATAATGGCATTCTGCCTCTTAAGTCATTTACACTATATACAGTAATCCTTTTCTAGGACAATCCTACTATTAAATGTAATAATATGTCACGGGAAAAAATGACATTACCATTTGAAGTGTCTTATTCAGAAAGACCAAGCAAGAAATCGAAGAATATGAAGAGACTGGCAATAATTGTAAAACCAGAGACCCTTGATGCGATGATTTCATCCCTTAAGGAAATGGGACTCGATTCCACGATCTACGATATAAAAAGGGCTACAAAAGAGGAGAAAAAGGAAAGAGTTGCGTCAGGTAGGGGAATTGGTACGTTGGAGCTTGCATATTCTACCAGAAAAATTGTGGCTACTGTAGTGAACTCTGATGATGTAGATGAGGTTGTAGATAGAATGAAAAAGAGCCTTGGTGGAGATAAGGCTGTTGTCATGATTCAGCCAGTAGACGATCTCGTGATGCTAGGATAAAATTGGCAAATTTAGGAAGAAAATCTTCTAGTTATATAATATTGGCTTGCTATAGTAAATATGTGCTTAGTCAAGTAACAATATTTAGTAACACATTTTCATACAATTCGATATTATCCTGTATTGTCAAGGTATCAAATAAGTAAAGTTTACTTTACAACATTTTAATCATAATTCGTATAGGAATTTGAATAATATTAAGGAATCTTGAAATAAATTTAGTAATACTAGATTTATCTCCCTGCACCACTAGCTGCAGTAGTAGCAGCGTTAGCACCAGTACTTCCAGATATTGCAGATTGGTTTAAGGTTAAGGAAATAGAAGCAGTAGTAGTAGATGATAAAAACGAAAGAGAAGAAGAGCTTGAATCTATGAAAAAAGAGATAAGAAATTTGATAGACATACAGGAAGAACAAATTGAATTAGAGATTAAAAGGTCAAGTTTGACTTGAACACTCACGGAAGAAAGTCAGAGATATATTTATTTATTTTAGGAAATAATTTAAAAAGAATTGAATAATGGCTTGTAAAGGTATATGTATACGTCATAAAGCACAAAAACCAGTTAATTTTTCTACTGGCCGCTATTCTACTGGACAGAGACGCTGTCATGAATGCGACATATTTATGAATTGGGATGGAATATGGTGCCCTTGTTGCGGACATAGACTAAGAATAAAACCTAGAAATCTAAAATGCAAAGCAAAGTTCAGAGCACTAGAGTCAATAATAAAGGCACAGGAATCTAGATGATAATAGTCTTCTTTGATTTTGTGTTGTTGAGCAGCTGTAGTGTAATTTGATAGAATTGCTCATACGTAAATGGCTCAAGTTTTACAACAAAGAATCTTGATTGCAATGGTACCATAATCTTTTGAGTATTATTGCTTGTTGCAAATATCCAAGTCTTCATATTTGCGGTTATAGTTTTCTTGTGCTTTGTCTCTGTGACCATACCAGTTTCCATCAAGCTCAATAGAACCGTCTGTCTTTAGCAGGCATCTTATCAATTTCGTCTACCAAAAGATACTTTGCTGAAAGCACCGGTTTCCTTCACATCGTGATCAAGCGAATCAGATGAATGACCCCAGCAGTAGTGTATAGAAGAAAAGCAAGTAAAAAGAATAAGATGGTAGTGATGATGCATGTGGTAGCCGTCTTACAGATTCTTTACTTCACTACGACACTTCCAACCATCCATGGATGTAATTCACAGAGGTAGTTATATGTGCCAGCCTTTTGGAAAGTTACAGCAAATGTGCTAGAAGAACCAGGAAAATCTTTTTGTCCTGCTTTTGGAACAAGCCAGCCTGAATTAACATATTGCTCGTTGCCGGTCATTATGAAGCTAGCATTTGGAGAAGTTTTTATTATTCTTCCTGATGAATCTATTGTGACTGGATTATAAGATCTTCCATTATTGACAATTACCGTATTCATTCCATTCTTAGTACTACCCGGAACGATATTTGGTTCACTATTAGATCCAGGAGGTAAGGGCATAAATTTCGTTGAGCTTGGAACAACAAATGGTGTATCAGGGCCTGTCATAGTTTTACTGTTCAATACAAATGTAACAGTATGTGGCTCAACTGGTGCATTAGACGGAGTAGTCCACACTACCTTACTCCCAACTTTGACTTTATTTGTTGTGGATTATAACCATAGAAAGGATAAGTATTGCTGCCGCCTCCTACTTGTACCTTAGTAGCAGTACTTGATTGTTGTGCTTCTGCTTTGTAATTGAGCGTTATCAAACTTGTTGCTGCCACCAACAGTGATACAGCTAACAATGTTGACAGCACTGTTACAGTTACACTCAAGGTTGTTTTCGTTTTCATATCTATCAATAATCCCATCTACCAATAATATTTGGGTTTGTACTAAAATGAAGGCCTGGTCTAGGAGAGGTAGAGGTTTCATAATCCATTGCATTGTTGAGAGCAGGTTCTACTACTGTAGATGATGTGGGTGACGAAGGATCACCCAGATACGGTGATTTATTTTGTGGCAGCCGTTGATCCTTCTGGCACTTCTATATGTCGAGCCGGAGAATATGGCAATAATGTATTGCCAAATAAATGGTCAAATTTTATAGGAAACTGGTGATATCTAAAGCTCATTCGAGTAGTAGAGGATTTAACATCTCTTTTTTTAAATTATTTATCATATCCAAAAATACTATGGTCGAAATTTGGTTCAGTTTTGAGTTTCATGAATATTAAGTGTGTTTTCAAATAGATAATCTATCATTCCTGATTTAGTAGTATTAACACCGTCTACAAAATATGAATTAGATAATTTAGTCATCAAGGATTGCAAAAACATTGTCTTGGCCGAGCCTGGTGGGTCTGATAATAGTATATGTAGTTGCTCTTCAGACTGTAAAGCCATTTCAAAGAGCCTTTTAATATTATCATGGCCAACCACATTGTCAAAGAGCGTATCTTGTTTGAATGATGTATTAGTATATTAGAAAATAATCTTGATATATTCATTCCTCATTCAACCTTTCATAAAACCAACTGCAAATCCAACTGCTGCACTACCAGTTAATGGTAAGTGAAGATCAAAAAAGTAGAAGCCAAATGGTAGATAAGACAATGTTTGCAGCAGTGGTGAAATGAGAATGAAGCACTGTCCTTAAGATCAAAAATATGGGTGTAGGATATATTTTCGTACCCTTTAGATGTCGTTCTCAAGAGAACTTTAAGACGAAAAAATCTGACTATGGAAGCGTACCTGTCATGTTGATCCTTTGCAATGGAGAAACACTGCTAGCATTATTAGGAGGCCTTACCTTGACGCCGGTTATAGGAGCTTGAGCTAAAGGATTTGCATTCTCTTGAGGACCTGGTATTCCATGACCTTGATTTGCTAATGATGTTGCTCTTGATTGATTTGACGATGATCCTCCTGTTTGTTTGTTGCTCTGAGCAACGACAAAGTCAAAATGAGCTATTGAAAAAATCAAAATAGCCATAGTAGCAAACGTGATACAAATCAGAAGATCATACATAATTTTCGGCATTATAAAATCCTGTTCACAATATGATTTAACTACTTTTGATAATTTGTATCTTAGATTATTCGATGCCATGGATTTTCTGCTTGATAACCCTATGCATTATCTTGAATAAAGTGAATGCGAGGTTGCTTAAAGTTTGTCTATGTGATACTTGCGCGGAAGTAGCTTTAAAAAAAAGTAATATACTAAAAAAGTATAATGCACAAAGTATTGTTATAAAAAATGAGCTCTTCAAATAATAATGAGAGAGGAGATTCTCGGCCAACTCCTATAGCAAAACAGAACGATAACAAAGAACAGTCGCAGAATATCGCACAAGAACACAACAGTCAAATTACTAAACAAGGTAAACATGATGAGAATGTCACAGACTTTTCAAGGATTGCAGCAGCGATAGAAGGACTTTTAAAAACATTCGAATTCCCAACAGACACAAATAGAATAATTGAATGCGTACAATTCCAGTCTAGTAGTCCAGATAGTGACAAGATACTGCCAATACTACAAAAAATAGAAGAAAAACAGTATGGGAATGTTTCTGATGTAATAAAGGCAGCAGAAAAAGTTGCTTATAAGTAAAAGAGAGGCTTGTT
>JBEVTH010000172.1:0-5410 GCA_041156085.1 Candidatus Nitrososphaera maunauluensis | reverse complement strand
CATAAGAAATTAGAACACAAGGAACATAGAGGGCCATCAGGTGTTAGTTAGATAACAAACACTTATTCTTCATATTTTTAATTAACTGACATAATCATGAAGAAATATTTTAAGTAATGACTAAATGATATTGACTTTGTAATCTCTAACGGAGACATCAGGATTCTAGTAAGCAAGAGATTCTATTATTATATCTATATATACATACAAATCACATATGAAAAGCTTTTAATTATAAAATGAGCCCTTTTATTTTGATCAATGGATGAGGGGTTATCGATTGAAAGATAACAGCAATAACAATGATCACTTAACTCTTTGCTATTGTCTGTTCTTATCATTTTAGGCTCGTTGGTATACGACTCATCATTAATTAGTTTGATTAAACCTTGATGATTAGTACAGCCAAGACTATTTACAAAGTTTGCTACAAACGAAAATAAGCTGATATCTTTCTTTCCCTATTAATTAAATGAGTCTATTATTATACAACAGAAGACGTCTTCCAAAAGATAAATTGTGAATTCATATAGTTCAGTATTTTAACATGTACTACTCTTTATTTCTCCGCCGCATTTGTTCTTGTAGCAAATCATTGGTTGAATTGTTACTAATACGGATAGTAAGTTGTAATAAAGTGTATTACTAAATTTGGTTTGCAAGCAATATTGAGAAAAATTATAATCTGGTTAGCTAATCTTTCATAGCATATTTTTATAATTGGATATATAGGCATCTGTAGCAATAAGTGCTAGTTAAATTTGGATATGAATGATTTGTCAGATCATGATATGAAACAACACAAGGGGGAAAAAGAATCGGCGACAGCGGGAGAATTTAAGACAAAGGTACTAGATAGAAATGAAGACGTTATAAAACAAATAATACATATAGCTGAAACCTCAGCTGGGTTATCTATTGTATCTGTTAGAGGAGGAATGCAACTTATCTACAATAACTTTTTTGATTTATATAAAAATAAATTAGAAAATTATAAAAAAGGTGTAGATAAGGGTATTAGATGGATCATTTCAATAGACAAAGAAAGCATAGGTTTAGTTAAAATATTTCTCGATTTAGGTATGCAAATAAAGCATATCAAAAACATGCCAATGATGAATTTTGCGGTTGGTGATACAGAAGCTAATGCTACAATAGAGAAAATGGAAGGAGGAAAGATGGTTCAGAGCCTTCTTACAAGTAATGAGCCAATGTATGTCCAACACTTTAATTCTGTTTTTGAAGAATTATGGAAGACTGGAACTTCTGCTGACCAAAGAATAAAGGAAATTGAAGAAGGACTTGACTCAGAAGTTATAGAAACTATTGAAACACCTGCTACAGTACAGGAATTATATTTTAACATTTTAAAATCAGCTAAAAGTGATATTATGATTATACTTCCTACTGTTAATGCGCTTATTCGCCAAGAGAAAACAGGAGCTTTACAGTTAGCACAAAAAGCAGCAAAGGAAAGGAATGTAAAAGTTAGGATACTGATGCCTAGGAATGGCAGTAATCATCAAACTCATCAAAAAGAGATAGCACATCAGATAAAAAAACAATATTCCAATGAATCTATAGATATAAGATATATAGAATCTACTGATACGACAACAACTGCGGCAGCAGATCCTAAAGCCACATTTTTGGTAGCAGACAGAAGATCTTCCTTGGTAATGGAAATAAAGGATGACTTAAAAGACACATTCATAGAAGCAATAGGAAAATCAACTTACTCTAATAACAAAATTGCTGTTTTATCATATGTTGCAATATTTGAAAATCTGTGGAATCAATCTGAATTGTACGAGCAAATAAGACAAGCATATGAGCAGTTAAAAGTTGACGATACAATGCACAAGGAATTTATAAATGTGGCAGCCCATGAGTTGAGAAATCCAATACAACCAATAATTGGTTTAACAGAAGTTCTTCGCGCAATAAAAAAAGAGAATCCAAACAGCCGGCAAGAAGATTTGCTTGACGCAATTATCAGAAATGCAAAGAGATTGCAGCGGCTGACAGATGATATCTTGGATGTGACAAGAATAGAAAACCAAGCCCTGCAAATCAATAAAGAGCAATTTGAGCTAAGTGAGGTAATAACAAATGTAATTTCAGATTGTAAAAATCAGCTTAAAAATGAACCTGTACATAAAGAAAAAAGCATAAAAATAGTTTTAGTGCCACCCTATGAAAATATTTATATAGAAGCTGATAAAAGTAGATTGACTCAAGTTGTGTACAATCTTTTGATTAATGCCATAAACTATACTGAAATAGGCATTATCTCAATATGTATGGAGTTAGGCAATGAAAGCAGAAATGAAGTAGTAGTTAGTGTGAAAGACAGCGGTAATGGCATAGATCCTAGCATTTTCCCAAGATTATTTACAAAGTTTGCTACGAGCTCTCCTAAAGGTACTGGATTGGGATTGTATATATCAAAGAGTATTATCGAAGCTCATGGTGGTAGGATATGGGCTAAGAATAATGCTGATGGTAAAGGTGCCTCATTTTACTTTAGCTTACCGCTGGTCATCAGTAGCAGTAGAGTCCCTACTCACCAAGTACAAAAAAATTATGATAACAACAATAACATTAGAACAGATAATAATGCCTTCTTAAAGGAGCAAAGTTTGAGAGGGGGCGATATTATATAATGGAGGGAACTAAAGTGTTATTAACTTTTAATAATAATACAAATTACCGCTACACCGATTCTCAACAACCTGAGGATGGATATACAGACAGACATTTTGACTCTACATCTTATAATCAAGCAATCGCCCCTCAAATTCCGGAAAATCCTTTTTGCAAACGGATTCTTATCGTAGATGACGATTTTGATATTACCCTAACTTTCAGATCAGCACTAGAAAGTGATAGCAATAATAATAATAATAGTGGTATGGTATTTGAGGTACATACATATAATGACCCTCTACTAGCATTATCAGAATTCAGGCAGAACTTCTATGACCTAATGCTACTTGATATCAACATGCCGAAGATGAATGGGTTTGAATTTTGTGAGAAAATATTGAAGTTGGATGTTAATATTAAAACCTGCTTTATATCTGCAGCTGAAATAAATCATGAAGCATTAAGAGAAGTACATCCAGCTATAAACATTGGATGCTATATCAAAAAACCAGTTGCAATGGATTACTTTGTGAAAAGGGTAAAAGCAGAATTAGAATAATATATGAACCTTCAATATGAATGGTTGATTTCAATAAAGTATATTCTCAAATCTAAGGCCACTTCTACCTGGAGTTTTTCTGCTATAGATTCCTACCTTCAAATGTAACCAGCCGTCTCTTGCAATAGAAAATGTGTAAATACCACAGGGACTGCTACAAAAAAAGGGAGAGTTGTAATTAGGTCTAGTTCGGAGATAGAAAAAATAAAGAAATTAATGTCTAATCCAAAAGTAATTCATCTAGCAAAAAGTATGGATGAGGTTAATCCAAAGAAGGAGCATGCCAAAATAATAATCTAAAACCACCAAATGAAACTTGAACAATAACTAATGTCGATGTGCAAGTCGGTGATATACTAAAGAAAATAATTTATCGATTATTACATACTACATATTACTACATACAAACATATACATATCCAAGCCAAATTTCAAAAGACGATACTTTTATTAATTTTCTAAAAAACTTGGACAAACAAAACCAATTGGGATATAGTCAGATTATATGCACTGGCTACGTCGAAGAAATGTAAAATCACTTTCTTCAGTTGAGAAAACCAATTTGTCAATGCTGTACTTTCAATATTGACGTTTCATTATCGTGGGAAATTACCTTTGGTACTACTGAGCCTAGCCTCATTTTTAGTATCCTCCATATCTTCCATTATATCTTTTGATGACAAGATAGTCAATCGAGTTTTGCATTCTATTTGAGAATATGTGTGATTCGTATCTCTTGAGATATAGTATTATAATTTATGCAGTATTATACAACAACATGTCTAAAGTAAAAAATTGTAATAAAAAGGTGGCAGTAGTAACAGGTTCTAGCAGAGGAATTGGTAAAGCTATCGCAATAGAATTTGCTAAAGCAGGGTATTGTGTCGTGATAAATGCAAGAAATGAAGAAGAACTAAAGAACGCTGCCGGAGATATTTCAAAGACGGCCGGTGGAAATATTACTAATGATAAACTCTTTAAGGTAGTAGGAGATGTATCTCAAGAACAGACGTGCATATCACTAATTCAAGAAGCTGTAAAAAGATATGGAAGAATTGACGTTCTCGTGAATAATGCAGGAATAAGCGATGAATCAAAGAAGATATCTGAAATAAGTTCCGATGATTGGGATCATGTTTTAGATATCAATCTTAAAGGTGCATTTCTTTGTACCAGGGAAGCGGTAAAGCATATGTTAAATGATAATAACATTGACAATAACCAAAATAGTAATAGCAATAACGATTATTCGATTATCAACATATCCTCAGTTCATGAATCAATCCCATTACCTCAATCTGCTCCTTATGGTGCTTCAAAAGGTGGTATGGAACTATTAACGAAAACTGTCGCGTTGGAGCTAGCGGATAAAGGAATACGTGTCAACGGAATTGCTCCAGGTGCAATTGCTACTGATATGAACAAAGAGGTACTTGAAGATAAAGAGAAAAAGAAACAGGAGGAAGACAAAATTCCTATGCACAGGATAGGACAACCAGAAGAAATAGCCAAAGTAGCACTGTTTTTGGCATCTCCTGATGCTAGCTACATTACTGGAACAACAATCTATGCAGATGGAGGTCTAACACTTTCATCATAACTTAGTACGTATAATATAGGGCATTCTACAAGTTCATTGCTTCTAATTAAGCATGAAATTAACACTCAGTCATCAGAGGTGACAGGTTGTTTTAGCTCATCCCATTTTCATATGGTTCCCATAATGCATCTCAGTATAGCATATATTCCATGTGACGGTATTTCGCCAGAGGTTTTATCATTTACAACCGGTCCTTCGTCTGTAACTATAGCACAATGATTTGGTTTCATAAAGTAGATGCAGTTATAGCAGAAATATCCAGTATGAGAACATATTGATGCTATGTTAGCTGTACTGACTTGGCTTGGCTATTCATCCTAAATACAGATGTACCTATTTCCCATTCATCTGGCTAACACATCAAGGCAGTAATCGACAGCCTGCCTTAAGGATAGAGAATTAACATCATTGACAATATCATTTTGATTGTTTTTCGAAGGTGGATATGTATGATCATCAGAATATGATGTTGTCATTGCTTTGCTATACCTCTATTGGTGTTAAATAGGGTGGAATATTCTTCTCCATCTCTTCTTTAAGCCAGTGGCAGCTCCAACAGAATCCACATTTTACACATGTAAATTGTGTTCTATTCTTACAAG
>JBEVTH010000171.1:0-5412 GCA_041156085.1 Candidatus Nitrososphaera maunauluensis | reverse complement strand
GTAACTCTCATTTTGGTAATAAATAGTTGATAAAAAATTAGATACTTAACTTAGCCTTGATTTCGTGCTTTTTGCAATGTGCCATTTAGAAGATTTTGTGTCTTCTAACTTTAATTTATAAAAGGGGATGGGTGCACAACAGACAATTAGCGAAAGGGCTCCAACAGGATTAATAACAGTATTTCGTAGTATTTGCATGAGGCCAGTGTTTGGTGAGAGATTAATATTGAACCTTTCTAAGCAATCTCGAATTTGCTTGTGCCCATTAGTTGCTCTTAACATTTGCGATGCAAAATCAGATATATTATTTGGTGGACAAAAATAAACTACGGCATTGTCATTGTACACAACATCTAAATTATATTCTAGGACTTTGCATTGAATATAGAGGTCTATAGCAATTATGTCACTAGGTATTGATATTTTTCTGGCAATGTCAGAACGAATAGACAAAGCTCTTCCCATTGTAGTATACTGTGAGAGTTGGTTGTTTCTTACTAATCTTAGCCAATCTGAAATAAAAATGGATGCACTAGCTACCAGCCCTTTGACCTGAATGGGTTTTGGATTTGATGCACAAAGTCCTATTTTTCCTTGTATAGAGGAGACCAATTGTTGTGTACAGTTTTGTCCTACCATGATATCTGCATCATACAATACTATAATATCACCGGTAGAACTTTCAAAGATTTCATTCCATGCAGCAGCTGCTCCCCTTCTAGTACTATGATGTATAAATTTGATATTCAAAAAAGAATCACTCAGAAATTTATTTATTATCTGAGGAGTATTATCTGATGAATCATCAGAAATTATGATTTCCGAAATGATATAATTCTTTGAAGTATCCGTCACTAATGTTTTAAGGAGGGTAAGTATATTCTGTCCCTCATTAAATGTCGGAATACCGATCGTTAGTTTCTTCAATGCTACTGCTACTATAATATAATATATTATAGTATTCTATTGATGAGTTAAAGCAAAACTGTGTTTCCGAGATGCTATGGTGCAATTGCAATCGAAGTTCTTGATTTTATTGAGAAAAATATGGGTAAACAGCTGTTGAAAAGGGTCTTCATAAATGTCAGGAAGAGCTATTCCGACTGTATTCGCTTATCAATATTAATAAGTTCTAAAGTTAGTGATATTCATTGTGACCACCACCCAACCAATAGATGATTTAGAATACAAAAAAGTTCTTGATGCGGTTGGCATGCGAAAAAAACACTTAATCTTTCCAATTTTCATTCAAGAAAGACAACGAGAACCGAGTCAAATTATTGCGATGCCAGGAATAGCAAAGACTCCAGTCGAAAAATTAACTCAACATATCAATACAGTAATTAATGCCGGAATTTCATCAATAGTTATATTTGGTATACCTGAAAACAGAGACAACACGGGATCCTTTGCTGTAGATAAAAATGGAATAGTTCAACAAGCGCTGAGAAGGATAAGAAAAGAATTTGGAAATATGTTAAATGTAATAACCGATGTCTGTCTATGTCAGTACAATTTTTCAGGACAATGTGGATTGGTTAGCAACAATAAAGTTGATAATGATTCTACTTTGGATTTATTGTCGAAAATTGCCCTCAGCCACGCTGAGGCTGGTGCAGATGTTGTTGCACCTTCTTCCATGATGGACGGACAAGTATATTCCGTAAGGAAATTGCTTAAAACAAATGGTTTTCAAAAAACTAAAATTCTTTCCCATTCTGTTAAACAATTATCCTCTCTATATGCACCATTTAGGTCCGCTGCCTTCTCTAAAAAATGTCAATTCACTCACATTGATAAGTCATCATATCAAATAGCATGTACAAATCTACGACAGATTCTGAGAGAAGTGGAAACTGACATTAACGAGGGAGCAGATATGGTGATGATAAAGCCTGGGCTACTATCCCTTGATGTTGTCTGCATGATAAAAGAAAAATTTGGTTTTCCCATAGCCGTACAAAATGTATCAGGGGAATATGCTATGATAAAAGCTGCTGCAATGCACGGATTGATTAAAGAAGAGTTATGGAAAGTTAGTTCTATTGCATCAATAAAAAGAGCCGGAGCAGATAGAATTATTTCATATTTTTCTATGGATCTAGCAAGGTATCTAGAGAATTAACTATGATTCTAGAACCATCATATGTGTGTATATGTATAGTATACCGGAAGTCATGTCTATTATTTTATTGAAGGAATAGAAGCAAAAGTCGATTCTCATTGTTATTATAAAATATAGATTCTGCTAAAGTTACGTGAGATTTGGTTATATGAATATCTATTCCAACCTATGCTGCCGTATCTTTTTTTGATGGCTCATTGAACTATTGTCATATAACACACATCATGTTTACATAGAGATCTTATCTCTCAATCATCATTTGTAGTTTTGGAGAGTTGTAATAATCCAATTGATGTCATCCTTGGTCTTAGCAAGATGACCAATTTTTATACAATCCCTAATATCTTTGGACTTCATTTTTGACCACACTGCGTCAGCCACGGCGGCGGCTATCTCCTTTGGAGTTCCTTGAGCACAAAGCAAGTGTACAGCCACTTCGTGAAAGCTCTCGTATTTGTATTGTTTAAAATGCAGTACCAAAAACCTTGATAGAAGTGGTGTTAACATTCGTTCCGTATTATTGCTGGTTGCAAATATCCATGTCTTGAGCTGGGTCTTACGAGTTTTTTGATATTTTGTTTCAGCAACAATACCTGCTTCCATTAAGCTGAGAAGAGCTGTCTGATCCTTCACTGGCATGTGTTCAATTTCGTCTATAATTAAATACCTCGGTCGCTTTTCGAATAAATAATCTAACATTCCAGATTTCGTACTATGACTCCCGAGGGTAAAGTAAGAACGCTCTAATCTCATGCATTCTAGCATAAAGAGTGTCTTAGCAGACGCTGGTGGACCGACTAGCAGTATGTGAACGGGCTTTTCTGATGAAAATGACAAATTAAATAGCTTTTTAATATCCTGATAGCCTATAATATTATCAAAAATTTGTTCTGGCTTTAGTGTTTTTTGAAGAGATTGAACAGAAGGAGTCGTTTCTTTTACTTCTACACCTATAGGTACTTCATCATCTGTCGACACGAATATTTTATGTAAAGCAGTGATATAGGTGTTTTTGTGTGTAACTTTCTTATGATTATGTAGAATGCATACAGACTCTGAACGATATTTTATAATGAATAAACCGACAATCACCTGCATTTAGTTTGAGGACTGAGTCACAATTATATAACATTGTTACAACCAACCAAGATGTCCCGCGGTAGCTCAGCCTGGTAGAGCTTTCGGCTGTAGATGTCGGCCTATATATTATGCTGACCATGTGAAGCAGCCTATCGGGCGTACAAGTTGCAGTAACCGAAGAGTCGCAGGCTCAAACAAAAATGGTTAAAAACATTTTGGAGTAGATCCTGCCCGCGGGATATACGAATTCTTACTGCTGAACACTTGCACTGATTTTGATGAAACATCGTAGAGAATGCATTTTATGATTAAAGCGATTAATGAGAATCTATCTTCAATAAAATCAAATAAACATCCACATACTTATGCATTCTATATCACTTTACCATTTAGGTATTCTGAATCTAATCGATATCCAACTAATTTATTACTTCTTAATTACAGCTCATTTTTTTAGACACTTTTGATAATAAGTATAAGCATAAATGATTATACTCTGTGATTTGATGTATTAGGAAAAGTGACAAACCACTATACTATATTGGGAGTTAGTAATACTGCTTCCCAGGCAGAAATCAAGAAGTCTTTCCGCAATTTAGCATTAAAATATCATCCGGATAGAAATAAAGACTCTGAACAGGCAAAGCAGAAATTTATTCAAATCATTGAAGCTTACGAGGTTCTTTCTGATGGGCAGGCGAAAAAAGACTATGATGACAAAGCCTATTATGATCATACAAGAGAGCAAAGCAGTTCCGGCGGGCATTTTTACGATTATGCGGAGATCAAGAGGAGATACGTGCAGAACTCTAAAAGCGTATGGAATATTAGCGAAAGTGCAAATGCGGGTCTGTGGAAAGCAACACTGGTTTTAGTTGATTCCTTAGCAAGTGTTATTCGTTCTGTCATCATTGAAACGATCTGAGTAAATGATGCCTTATCTAATACGTCGTCAAAATGAGGATACAATGTTTTTCAATTAAAAAATTTGTTGGGATCAGTACCGATTCTTTCAACAAACTGAATTCACTTATCAATCTTTGTAGCTGAATGAACTTCTTGCTTGGCACCTCATGATGGACTATATAATGTATAGTGATCGCACGAACTGCTCCAGTTTGAACAAAGAATATTGAAGAGGTCTTCATTGATACATGATGTAAAATATTTTTCATCAATGAGCAGTGTTGCCTCTAGACATAATTTATCGTTTTATGATTTGTAGAGCCTCATTTTCAATTGGGTTTTCTAACTAAGCAGTATTCCTCATTGTTGTTTATTCATATAAATGATCATTTGGATGTATTTGATCAATATATCGATCAAGGAAAAGGATATTGCATTGATTGATCAATCGTTACAACGAAAAATAGTATTATGAGAGACAGTTTTTAAAAAATAAAAATACTATCGATTTTTAAAAAAATATCCATGTTAAAACAAACAAGAATGAATGATACTTATCAAGGTAGTTGATGCAATGCCAGTTGTTTTGATAGTTTTTAGATGTTGGTTTTGGTTTATATTACTCAATTTGCTATCATTTAACCGTTAAAAATGGCCTCAAGGAATAATACACATGACGTTTATGATACACTTAAGGAAAACATTATGAGAGCTATAGATGAAATGGCTAAGCTCCAGCCACAATTTTCACAATCCGTATCTAACTTGCAGATTGATTGCATCCAAACAGCCAAGAATATTATTCAGAACGCAGTTTCTGCCCAAAAACAACTTACTATCTGGAATATTCCAGGAACTGAACAATACTCGGAGCAATTCTCGAAGCGTTCAAAAGAAATCACTAACAATACAATCAAAGCGATAGGCATCAACAACCAGCTGGCAATCAATGCGTTAGATGCAGCAAGAGAGAATCTTAAAATTTATAATCGTACAATTGACGCAGTGACAGATTTTAACAGTAATATTGCAAAAGCTTGGAGTCAGTTTTCACCATAGAACACCATAACTTATAAATAATAAAAATTATTATATGCCATGGTATTGTGTCCACGTATGTTTGCCATTGTTGCGTTAGTTTAATTGCCTGGCTAACTCTCTACCGTGGCAGGTTCGAACTACGTGGATGTATATGGACATTTCATAGTCATCAAGAGATAGGTATTTCGTGCGATCTTTGTATAACTAGAATACCAACATTGCACCTTAGTTGTATTTACTGGAGAAACAAACAGTAATCT
>JBEVTH010000170.1:0-5420 GCA_041156085.1 Candidatus Nitrososphaera maunauluensis | reverse complement strand
AAGATCATTCTGAATCGCAAGAAGGCTTGTCCTATAAAGTAACAGTGCTATCAATTACTAATTCCACCTCCACCGCACCAATTCTTTAGAAACTTGCCTGCTGATATGGTATCCTTGAAAATCCTATCTTCTGATATCAACCCTTCAAAATCAGCTATCATAAGCGGCGATGTATTTAAGGTAACAATACATAGAATATCTGCATCGTTAGCTGCTTTTACTCCAAGTGGTGCATTTTCTACCACTATTGCATCAGAAAGACTGTTCTTTACATTTAGCTTTTGCAATGCTACTTTAAATGGCTCAGGATCTGGCTTGCCCTTTCCTTCAAAATCATCACCATTTAATATTAGGTCAAATTTATCTTTTCCAAAGATTTCATCAATGATTGTATCAACCTCTTGTTTTGCCGCACCACTTACAACAGCCTTTGAGCAGTTTGATAGATCATTAATTATTAGTTCACGTACACCATTATATGGTTTAGGGATTATGTTCATTTCTTTGAATATTTCTTTTTTTCTTTTTGCTATTTTTTCTGATATTTGAAGATCCTGCTTTAATATGTTTTTGCTGTCAGCAAGGCAACCTTTTAGTTTGAGTATTTCTAATGTCATCTCTGCAACCGGCATTCCTTCCAACAGGTAGAATGTCCTTTTATCCAAATCAATACTAGTTAATTCTTTGATTGCAGTCTTCATAGCCTCATAATGAAATGGCATGGCATTTACCAATACGCCATCCATATCAAAAATTACAGTCTTCATAATAGGTAGTATGTCAAACAAAGGATATTAGAAATCAATTGATGTCTATGGTAAGAAGAGGCTTGGAACCGCTAAATTTGCAATCGGTGGCTTTACTGGCCAGATGACTATACAGATAACTAGCGGAGCTAAGAATAATTTTTCTTTCTTTAAGAAACCTTGCATACCTGGTAGCATTTGATGTTGAAAGGTAAAAAAAATAATAAGCGATAAACAATTCATGATATATAGTATAACCATCTACTGAATGAGTTATGATAAGATATATCTACTAAATTTTCACTCTTTTATCATTGTTATTTATATTATGACAAAATACATCAATAATTAAGAAGCATCTCTTTGATTGATGTGCCATGACTATAGTATTACACGACAGTTTTATTAATGCAGCGCTAGCAGATCTACAATCAGATAAGGTCCTTGTAAAGGAGGAGGGATTATTCTCACAAACTCTTTACAATTTGGAACAATCCTTAGAAAAGGACATCAAGGCATTATTTTCATATTATGCTGTAACACACGAGAAATTATCTGGCGAGGAAGTGTATAAACTATTTAAACGAGTTTGGCCATAATAACTTAAAAGCAATTCCCCAGATATTTTGTCAAATATTTAATATCGAAGTTTCATTTCTCAATAATATACATATTATCAATCCTAAACTTGCCTTGGACCCTAACTTCCCAAAATTAAAGAACATGTCACTTGAGGGCATATCAGCTTTAAGGAAAAGAATAGATCGGACTTTTAGTCAGACAATTACAGAGAAAAAGAATTTACTCAAAAACTACGATACCGACGTTGATAAGGCCTATAATGGTTATGTCAAATACTTGGATTCTATTCCTTCCCAAGCAAAGCAGATAATTAAAGAGAAAAAACCTGACAGAGGGAGACATACGAATACATCCCTTCGACAAGTTCTTTGCACTAACTGTTTATCTATTTCCTTTAATGCTAACTGAGAACAATGTTTACAGATATCCAATCTTAAAATTCCAAAATGAAAATCTCTAAATCTTAAACAAGGCTGAGATGAGATAGGCTTGTAATAAGATAATTATCACGGTAGGAGACTTCATATCAGTCATTCCACACATGATGAGACAGCGACTAGTGGGAGTTCTACCTTTCTATAAGAAGCTAATTTTAATAAGAATGACAAGTAACATCAGCAATGATAATTTCGCCTGAATGCAAGAAGTCTGCTCATGACAATTGCCCTATTAACACAGGGGACAATCAGAAATGCGAATGTAGCTGCCATGCATCAAAGATTACTCCAGAATCTATGCAACAAGAAAAAGACAAGCGTGGCATTACAAGAGAAGATGAATTAAGAGCTGAGACAGTACCATGAGTTGAAGCCTCTATTACTATATAAGAAAGTTAAGTCTATGTGCCAAGCTCCTTTTTACAAATATTACAAAATAACTTTTCTTTAATATCTATATAAGATAATGAGTTACTAAAGTACATCACACATCTTGTATTTCCACAACGTCCTAATCCAAAGGTATGTCCTCTGTATTCTGTATTATTCCCAAGCTACGATAATATGCTTAGGTCTAAAATCTTGGAATAGCTTCAAGTACGCATTAAGGGAAGAGAATGAGGTTCTATTTGAACAAATGCATTGCAAATGCATACTACTTAATTTTATCAATATCTGGTAGCTATCAAATAGCTATTGACAAAGCTGATAACATTGCACAAGAAGAAGAGTGACTTATACAAGAGTTTTTAATAACTACATGGTAAAGATAGTTTGTATCAGATAGAAGCTGACAAATGTACATAAGAGATTAGTTCGAAGGTCATGGAATAATAAAAAAATGAAAAGCCCATTCATAGTAATTGCACTTATCTTTGTCATAGTTATGTTTGTAGTTTCATCGATATCAACTTCCGTATTCAGCGCTATGGTGTCCTCGTCGTTATTGTCGTCTAATAATATAGCATCATCATCGTCAGCATCATTATCTCAAGCCAAGATTCGTTTTGACACAAATACAACGATAAAAGACATTGTTGCTGTTCATAATTCAGGTATTCCATTTGACAAATATGTGGCAAAGATATCCGCTGCAGCGAAAGGACAGAACGCCACAGTAAGCCAAATCCGTGCATGGAATTGTGTCCAGAGTCTTGTGAAAATGAATGCAGATGTTTGCAATCCAGACCAACAACAACAGCAAGGAGTGAATACTAGAGATCCTAGCAACATCATCATCATCATGTCCTCATTCCTCTTGCCACCTCCACCCAAAACAGTTTGTGATTCAAAGATATCATTTGTACATGAAGTATGTAAAGGAGATCCAACCATCCCAGATTGTAGCACAACTACTTCCGCTAAAAACTACTCCCTAGAAGCTGTGAACAATTACATCAAGACAAAGAACTTGCATGACGGTACTCAGACGAATAACTTGGCGTATGAAGAATTGGAAAATATATCAATAACTCTCAATCACACACCAAGCAACAATATTGCTTATGTAGTCCATTTTGGAAATTCTTATTCAGGTGCTAGTAATTCCTGAATGAACCAGGATACAAGTTGGAACAATGAATAAGGCTGTATTAAAGAATTAGCAAAAGCGGCCAAAGTTGATGGAAAGAAATTAAAAAGGTGTGTCCCTGTCAATATGAATGATATTCAAGTTTGTGAAGCTTTAATTCCTTAAGATTTGCAAGCAATTTCTGACATTTTTCACATCTCCATTTATTTGATCTTGCTTGTTCGTAGGTAAGATAACTATCTTCTCCACTTTATTTCTTTGTCTTGAAGTTGTAGCAAGTACCATTATATTTAATTTTGTACTTTAGTTTGGATACATCCTTCATATTATTGTAGGTAATGTATAAGTGATAACGTTACCAGCTGTATCTGCTTTATTCCTTATTATTTTTCTTCAATAGTCTTTTCTCTATTTCTTCTTGCTGCTCTGCTGTTGCATGTATAAGTTCTAATTCGCTAACTTTTGGGATTTTTCGTTCTACTGGTAATGACAGCACAAATTCAAGGGTACTTTCTGAGATATTGGATATTCTTCGAATATTCTTCTTTTAGATTCTTCTTTGTCTTGTTGGGTGATATTGGTCAAGCCCTTCACCCCATTTTGAACACAAATGTATGGTGGAATGCTACTGTCAATGATCTAATTCATGATGCAGAAAAAGCTTTGAAGGTTGTTGTACAACAGCTAGAATTAGATCCGAAGAGAATAAGCTTAAATGGTTATAGTGAAGGAACAATTATTGCTCCAAGTTACAATTGATAATTCAACTATGTGATTTGTTCTGGCTTTATTTTTGAGTGGCTGATGTTGGTGTTGATTGAAATTGCTAATCCTTTTGTCAACCAGGATTTGTTATTGTGGTCGAAAGAAATGTTTGTACCACCTTATTGAAGGTATAAGGATATTGATACATCAATCCATGTCCACCACCTTTAATCTGCACAAGCCAGGCCCCTGGGATTTTTCCTGCAATAATTAAAGAGTTAGCTGACGGTACAGCAACATCCTCACTCCCAGTTATAGCCAACGTTGGTATGGATATTCTTGGAAGTTGGCTGCAAACGCCACTCCAGTTTGTTGCAAGCCATTCTTCATTGAGATTATACTGTTGCCTTAAGGTATTAGAACTTACTATTTCTGCGGATTTTGGGAAAGATACATTTGGATGTGATTTAAGCCAATTTAACGGAAATTGGACAGTTAAAATTTTTTCTGGGTCTTGTATGCGATTGTTTACAAGATCGGATAAAATTTTTACAACTTCAGGACTTTGAGGTATATTCTCTTTTCCACCACATGATGCACCATAAAGTATAAGTCTGTTAACTTTTTCTGGATGCAAAAGTGCAAGTTCTTGAGCTATAAAAGAACCCATGGAAAACCCAATAACATCTGCATTTTGTATTTTCAGCGCATCTAACAAACTAGCAGTATCATTTGCAAATTGGACTATTGAGAATGGCTTAGTACCAGCTGTTGTATTTCCAACTCCACGATTATCAAATATAATTACTGTGTGATTTGAGGAGAGGTCTCTCAGAATAGTAGAGCCCCAAGCATCCATAACCAGACCACTACCACTAATAAGTAAAAATGGGTCGCCTTTCCCAAAGACTTTGTATGCAATATCCATATCGCCAACATGGACTTTTTTTGCTGGTATGTTTTGTACGTTTAGTAAGTTTGCATTATTATTCTTATCCGAATTCACTTGACTTGCTTGACCGTATGCATAATGAATAGTCATGATTCCAACTGATGATGTAATGAGCACAAATGAAAAAATACTAATAATAATTAAGTTATGTTTTTTTATCCTTCTGCTTAGATAATGCATCTGGTAGTTTGTTTGTGCGGATGCCTTTAAGGTTTTAGTGATATATAGGGATGTGAAAGACCAGAGTGAGCTTCAAGCCATGAATAAAGATCTGCTAAAACGTAAGGTTCAATTCCTACTCCAGCCCCTCTACTCCACTGAGATGATGGATAAAATACATGCCCAAGATTAGGATATGTTATCAACGTATGATCGGGATGATTTACGTCAGTCAGTCTTTGTTGCAAGAGGAACGCTTGTTGAACTGGAGTCTCAGAATCATTTTCTCCATTGAGTATTAGGATACC
>JBEVTH010000169.1:0-5474 GCA_041156085.1 Candidatus Nitrososphaera maunauluensis | reverse complement strand
CAGGCGATAATCAAATTCACATATATTTTTAAAATATGCCTATTATTATATTTAGTTCAACTCTATCTCTTTTTTAAATTCAAGTTAGAAACCTCTTTTGTTTTAACTCTGAGTTCTGACTCGTACCATTTTAACGCATTTCTCAATTTTGATTCTTCATTTTGCAAAAAAGATAATTCCTCAATGAGTTTGCATTTTTTATAATCGAGGTCATCTACATCTTTAATGAGTTGTGCATAGATATCCTTCAAAACTGGCATCTCTTTAGCATATTCTATTAAGTTCATTGTATCTTGCTCGTTCATTTCTCTTCTTTTGATTATCCTAAATAAATTCAATAGTAGCTGAATGTCTAGCCCTGACTCTTTATACATCATAACTAGCTTATCAAGACCGCTTAACCTCAAAAACTCTAAGTGTAATGTCTCGGCATCCTGGGCTTTAATATCTAATGCAATGAGCACTTCTACAGAATTTCTACCTTCCAAAAATAACTCGAAGGCTAAGGTTTCTTTAGATTGCTCAACTTTTTGCCGTCCTCCTTCGTCTTCTTTACTATTTTCCTCACCTGTTAGTTTTCTGATAATGGATCCAATACTGCCAAAAGACATAAGTACTTCTTGGGCAATTTCTCTGATTGTTTTGCCTTGTTTGTAAAGCTAAACTACCTCCTGTTCTCTTTCTTCTCTGCTGTTGAAGAACATTTATCCGATTGTACCAAAGGCACAATTTTTAACAACAGCTCGAGTTTAAGTTTAAGTCTATTTACTAGTAGTTATCAAGGCCTATTTTTATCGTATTTTTCTATCGCCTCTGAGATCTTTTTCTTGGTTACCTCTTTATCCTCCAACCCTTGTATCTTGACATATTTTCCTTCTTCTAGGTCTTTGTGATGTTCAATAAAGTGTTTAAGTTGGCTCAGTGTATGCTCAGGGATAGCATTTAGATCTGTAACACTGGAAAACTCCGCATCAATTCTTGTGATTGGAACTGCGATAATTTTAGAATCTTGGCCATTTTGATCTTCGGTTAATACTCCCGCTACAGGTTGACAACGAATTATCGACATTGTTACTAGAGGATCATTTGCTAGTACAAATACATCGACCGGATCTCCATCCTCTTCTTTAGTCTTTGGGATAAAGCCATAATTGCAAGGATAAGACATTGATGTAGATAATATCCTATCCACAAAGAGTGCTCCGGTTTCAGAGTCTATTTCATATTTAATGTTGCTACCTTTAGGAATCTCTATTAATACATTAATTTCATCTGGAGGACTTTTCCCAGCACTCAATGCTTCTAAATGGATCATCCTGAGCCACTTAGATCAAGTATACATAAATATTATTTGGCCGCTGTTGCCAGTGGTGGAGCAACTACTGGCCACATTTAGTATATCGTCAGCAACAAACACCCAGGAAGGAGATCTTGAGATGCCTATTATGAGTTTTGCTGCAAAAAACTAAATAGAGAAGATGGGAGAATGTTTCGTGGATAAATATCAACAACAAGATAATTCTAACTATGAAGTAGATCAAAAAGAAAAAGGCGATCCATCAGATCTCACTGACAATATAGAAATTGGAAAAACCATTACATCAGATAAATATTCAAACACCATAGATGGCTTCTGGTTTGCTATCAAACCGGACATCATGGTTAATCCTTTTGATTTTGTTACAATTGAACATATTAATCATATTAAGACCATCGGAATGGTTCAGGATCTGCACACGATTGTTGTTTCAGAGAATAACCATTATTATTTCTTCAACGATACTAAAAGAAATAAAAATAGAAAAGACTCGACGACGACAGCTGCAGCAATAAATACACACTCAAACAATAATAATTCCCAAAACGATCTTATTATAGCCAAAGTTGTGGTTATGGCCAATACTGAAGTTGAGCTTGACAAGGGTAGAATTAATGCTCCTATAGCGATGCCAGTTGGATCAGGAAAATCAGTCAAGTTTGCTAATGCGGAAGAAGTCATGTTTGCATTAGGAATTCCACAAATGGCTTATCCAATCCCAGCTGGGATAATAGAAATGAGCAATGCCCTGAAGGTTCCTATTTCTTTGGATCTTTCGTATTTAGTAGGTCCCGACACTGCGCATGTAAATACCTCGGGAATTTCAGGAAATGCAAAAACTTCTTACCTGCTCTTTCTATTACAGTCAATATATCAGAAACTAAAAGGATATGGAGAAGAATTTGCATTAGTAATTTTTAATACAAAGGGCGCAGATTTGCTGAAGATAGATAAAAAAGAAGAGCAGGTTAATAAAGAAAAAAAAGAAAGATTCTTTGATATTCTTGATTTAGACATAGAGCCTTTTGAGAACGTCACATACTTTCTTCCAAGAGGTAAAGATGGAAAGCCAAATTCAGTTTATTTACCAGAAAATTCAAAGACATACTCCTACGAATTAGCGGATGTATATGATAGATTAGAGCTTTTATTTTCAGAAGTATATGATCCTCATTACAATCTGTCTTCAATTGTAAATTATATCTATGAATTTTGGCCCATTAAGAATACTGGCTCAAACAAAGGCATAGTAGAAGCGAATCAAGAAAGTGTAAATACTTGGACAGATCTATTTAACTTCAAAGGCTATCCTGAAGAAATAATCACACACAAGTCTTCTATTTTGTACTTTCAAGGACACATTCAAAGGTTCAGAAAGACATCGTTATTTATTGATAAAAAAATAACTAGCAGATACCTTGGAAAAGAAATTAAGGAAATTAGCTCAGGGGATATTTTTGTGATAGATTTAGCGATGCTATCTTCCTTAGAAGAGCAAGCATTTGTTATAGGTGATGTCATGAAAAGCATTGATGAAACGTATTCTTCGATGGCGGGTATTATCAATGAAAATGCTGAATGTCACGATGCTGCTAGTCATGATAAAATTAGGACAAGGAAGAAAAAGCCAAAACATATATTAATTTTCATAGACGAAATTAATAGATTTTTACCAAAATCAAAGCTATCAAATGGAAGAATGAATGCAGTAGCAGAACAAATAATGAAGGCTATAACGGCAGGTAGATCAAGAGGCACAACTTTATTCTCTGCACAACAATTCAAAAGTACTGTAGATGATGCTTTACATGAAAATACAGGACTGCACATAATTTCAAAAGTTGGTTTATCGGAGCTATCAACCACTCCTTACAATATTATTGATGAAAGCACGAAAATGAATATTACCAGATTGAATAAGGGTGAATTAGTTATGGTTCATTCTGCATTCAGGCATCCTATAAAAATTACATTTCCAAAGACCTCATTTAAAAGTCCTTGATATAAGCATAGATTATATCGTCTCTAGAATTTATTGTATTCAAATATTCCGATTACAAATATGCCTTCTATTTGTAATGATGCCTAATATTTATCATTATTGATACGTTACGAGACAGAAAAAGAGAAAACATCGGTACACTGCTAGTTTCAGGTGTAATAATATTAACGGTATCTTGCCACTGATTCTTATCTGTAAAAACAATGGACCTTAATAGTAGTAGAAAAATGAGCTATAAGTTATTAACCATAGAGGTTGACCTCAGTTTTCATAGGTAGGTCAAAACATGAATTAGGGATATAAATAACAAAATCTCAATATCGGAATCATTCCATAATGGTTAAGAGGTTTATTACATGACTACTATCTGATCGATCATATAAAGAGACAATTTTTGTGATTTCAAATGTCCTACGTGTTATTGATAATCCAAGTCTATATTCGAACCATAAAATAAAAATAGAATCGAGGTTAACTTCTCCGCAATCCAGTTGAGGGATCAAGGAAGAGTTTCTGTGCTTTCTGTGTATTAGATGTGAAGTCAAACATATGCATAAGTGAGCCTGCTTTGGTATCAAATGATTGATCCCCTATTCTTCCTAAACCCCAATTATCCTCTATAAATCGGAGTATGGATGATTGATCAGTTAGGCTATGATCGACGAAGTTTGTCTTTGCATACGGAGAGATTACTATCACAGGTAGACGGGGGCCGTATCCGCAGCGGTCTTGTGGCACGCCTGCAGGGGCATGACCGCACAGTCCTTGGGGTCCTAATAGTCTGTCGTTCTTTGGATCATTAGATTGACTCACAATTGGAGGCATAACATGATCATACCATCCATCTGAATCATCATATGCGATTATGACCGCAGTACTGTTCCATTCAGGCAAGCTCTGCAAACGATTGACTGTGTTTACCAGAAAGCTCTGTTCATCAATCGGATCAGAATATCCTGGATGTCCATTTTGATATTTTGGTGCTTTTATGAAACTAACTGCTGGCATGTTACCAGACTGTGCTGCACTCCAAAGGTCAATTAGGTCATATTGGTGGTTTGCCTGGTCGGTTTTTTTGCCAATCATTGTTGTTGAAGTTGGAGGAAGATGGTGAGGGTTGGCCGTAGAATTATAATACATGAATGCTTCATGATGAGGATTGTAGTCTTGTACAGTTGTGCCATTTATGTTCTTGTGAGAACTATCACAAACAGCTTTGCCATCTGCCGTTCTGCTTGTTGGTTTAAAACCACCTTGGAACCATCCCCATGTTAGTCCTTTTGTATTAAGAAGATCTCCTACGTTCTTTCCTGTCATCTGCATACGAACGCCCTTACCCGAACAATCGTCAACCTTAGGATCAGCATCTCCTACCGCAGTACCGTTTACAATACCGGTGGGAGTGCCATCGTCATTAAATTGATTTCGTGGAAGTCCACCAACTGTGGTACCTGATATTAGATTGAAGGACGCAGGAGTCGAAGGGCCAAAAATTGTACCAAAAAAATTATCGCTTAGTGCAAAATGCTGCGCGTAATTCCAGAGAGCAGTAACTGTATTTCCATCATAATAACCCATGACTAACTTCTTATGGGCCACATCAGTACAGCCTCGATCGGTTGGTCCGGTAAATTCAATAAATTTATCCAAGAGCCCTCCATGATATGCTTTTTGTTCGGCAGTATATTCATGGTTCATATCACATGTCATGGCCTGAGATCTGTCTAATCTAAACGGATTCACAGAGTAATTTCCATTTGGATTGTTACTCAATATTGATGCATTAAGACCGTTTACTGAGGGTGTGTGAGGATCGGCTACGAATCTCGGTTGTCCTATTGGATTAGTAGCAATAGGATAGGTACCAAAATAGTGATCAAAGGATACATTTTCTTGGAAAATAACTATAAGATTCTTGATAGGTGTTGCTGTCGTCGTCGATGATGATGATGTCATTGAAACTACAGGATGAGTTGCAGCTTTTACTGATGCAAGAGTACCACTCAAAATAAGTGACAATATCACCGCAATTGAAATAACTAAAGTTACTAATTTGTTCATCACTAGTAGGATTTAAAAATCTCTTTATTCTGTGTTAGCATAATATTTCGCATTGATTCACATAGGTCTAAATACTGTACATAGTCTGCAGTG
>JBEVTH010000168.1:0-5533 GCA_041156085.1 Candidatus Nitrososphaera maunauluensis | reverse complement strand
TGCAATTTTTTCTATAAAAGGAGAATGCTTGGCAAATACTTCATCCTTTATCATCATCTCTTCCATTACACTTGTAAGGTAGCCTGAAAAACTTCCAATGCCTTTCAACTCCAATCCTTTTTTATTCTTTTCATAAACCTCAAAGAACTTTTTATATACATTTTCGCTTACCGTGATAGACTTGTAGCCAGGCTTTGGCATGGTTCTAATAGTACGGTATTGGACGGAATGATATAAAGATTATTATTATAAAAACAAAGAACTGCTAATAATATTATCACAAGAATAATGATATTAGTTAACTTACTCCTGCAGGCGGCTGACTTGACTGACTATGCTCCATTCTTCGGAGAGCTTAATTCCTCTGCATTACTAAAGGTTCTACTACACATACTGCAGCGATATTGTTTGGGATTTGATGACGATGATTTATATCCCGTGGTACCCATGACATTATTATGTAATTGTTATCTCTTTATGATTTTCCTTTGGTTGATTCATTATTGGATTATCGCTGTCGTTGTCATAAAGTCAGCTTAGAATTTGATAACATGTCACTAATTATATTATATCCATTTCATTTATTCGCTAGTTAGAGGATGGTTGAACAGGAATAGAATCTTTGAAAATAGGAAACAGGCTAATTATTGATGTACTACAAGTACTGGCCTTTCAACAGCATCTATTACCTTTCTAGCTGTACTTCCAAGACCTTTTACTACGGAAGAAATTCTCTTACTTGCCATCACTATTAAATCGGCATTTACGTCATTAGAAAGCTTTACTATTTCATCAACTGGCTTACCTGTCTGTATTCTGTAAGATACTTGACTTTTTACTCCAGCTTGCTTGCAGAATCTCATTTTCTCTTCAATCATCTGCTTTGCTTGGCCTTCCACTCTAATTTCAAAGTCCTGTTTTTCCGATTTCTCGATGTCTTTTCCTCCTTCTCCCGCTTTAGAAGTTGCAAGAACGGAGCTAGAATCTATCGTATCCATATGTTCTACTACATGCAGGATAACAATTTCAGCCCCAGATGTCTTTGATAAATAAGCAGCGTGACTTAAGGCTTTATCAGACATGTCTGAGCCATCATGCGGGACTAGTATTCTATTATATTGTGGATTAGTATAAGATGATGTAACCCGAGTCTCAGATGTAGGTGAAGTTATTTTTGTTGTACCTTCTGATTTCTTATTTTCCACATCCATATCTGTCTCCACGACAATCAAAGTATTATAGTATATACCCTAATTCTACTAGCCGATTCTTTATGCTGAAGACAATATAAAGAAAGAATCCTTCAGAAGAAAACAGGTTTGAATAGTGAGGTTAGCTACGTAGAGAGATTCTGCCAATCAGCGGTTATTAATCATAATGCTTCTTGTTGATGAAGATGGTGTGTGTGATACTGGATTCTATTTCTAATTTTTACTTATATCCTCATGATAATTTATGTGCCTCTGTTGTCAATACTATTTCTCCATTAATTACCCACCTGGCACCACCCAAATCTCTACCGTCAGGGCCTTGTGCTTTTGGAACATCAACTTCTAACTTGTCAAATCTGATTGTCGTAGACATATTCGTACCTGTTAATTTTTCAACAATTTGGCCTACAATTTGTGCCCATTGGCTTGATGATTGTGGACTTTCTTTATCTTTATTTTGGCTCATATCGCTTTGTATAATAGCATCTCGAATTTATAGGAATGCTTTATCGCTCTTTGACTACCGCTATCTGCGAGTGTTAAACTGGGTTCCTTTAAACACGCTTACAGAGACATGTTATTAAATGAAGCAGAGAAACTTTACACTAGCATGGTGAAAGAGATTGTAGACGAAATTATATCTGATTATGCTTTCAACTTCTCCTTAGATATACCCGTATAGAGCGTACATGGTTGAATATTGGTAAGTTGCATATAGATTCTTGCAGAAGATGTTGACTAATAATAGTGTAGCTTGTACTTTTTATTGTCATGTACAGAAGAATTTTACTTTAGTTGATTGATAATGCAAATCCTCAAAAGTTACAATTCATTAGATACGGTTTGGACACACTTATGGAATTTGGAAAAAGTGTTCGGAATCCTGGAAAAACATTGTTTGGACTGCCGTGAGGTTTAACAAAAAGAGAATATAGTGCATACATAAATGCTCTATACCGCATAAGAAATGAAGAATCAATAACATGGCATAGCAAATTAAAGGCTTCCATAATACTTAAATGACATACTTCTAATCTTATGAAAGTTGGATAACAATAACAGTTTTAGCAAAAGACACTATACCTCCCGTTTTTCACTCAATAAATTTTATGATAAAAAATTGCGTGCATCATCTATGACGTTCTTATTAATTGGAATTCTTCTTTTGACAAGTAGTATAACAGGAACAACAACACCGACAGGAATGGCTACAGCAGCGACAACCACAATCACAACTGGATCCTTTAAAATATCAGATTACATGAAGCAGATTATTCGATCTCGTATAGACAATGCAGGATCTAATGCCGCAATAGTTGTAGGTCTTGTAAATTCTTCGGGGACACAATTTTATGGCTATGGTAAACTATCTTCTTCTTCTAACCACACAACAGTGGATAAGAATACGATTTTTGATATTGGTTCTATAACAAAGACATTTACGACAACGCTTTTAGCTGATATGATAGATCATGGAATAGTTAATTTAAACGATCCAATACAAAAATGTCTACCGGCTACAGTTAAAGCGCCTACATTTAATAATAATAGACAACAACCACAACAAATAACTCTTAAAGACTTGGCAACTCATACCTCAGGTCTACCTGACTACCCCGCAAATTGGCCCATGTATGGAGTAGCTTCAGAGAAATATACTATTCAGCAAATGTACCAAGCTCTTTCTAGTGTTAAGCTTACAAGGCCTCCAGGCACAGAATATAATTATTCTGACTTTGGCATGGGCTTGCTAGGTGATATCCTAGCTTCAAAGTCAGGTATTCCCTATGAGCAGCTTGTTATAAACAAAATTCTAAACCCATTGGGAATGAATTCTACGAGGATTACTCTTTCTGATACACTTAGATCTCGTCTAGCAACAGGTCATTTTAATGGTCAAGAGGTTAATCCCTTGCTCGATCTTCCGCCTGCTCTTGCAGCTGGAGGTGCATTTCGTTCATCTGCTAGTGATATGGTCAATTACCTATCTGCCAATATGGGTTTGACTAAAACAAGCTTATACAATGCTATGCGAGAATCACATATGAGTAGATTAAATACGAATCAGACAGGAGTGCCAGGTTATAAAGTGTATGTAGGTTTAGGTTGGTTTACTACTACTGCTACTACAGCTACAACAACAACAACTGCAAAGGCTACAAACACTAGTAATAACAATAATAATAATTTTAACAATGACACCATTATTTGGCACAATGGCATCTTTAATGGATATAATAGCTTCATTGGATTTAATCCAGTTAAACAAAGAGGAATCATCATATTGTGCAGTGGTGTCCAGCAGCCGTATCTAACACGTGTATCGCAAATTGGTTTTGGCCGCTTTGATAACCTTTCATCATTAATATGGAATTTGCTAAATCGATGACTTTTATTATTATTGATGCCAGAACCACCAGATTCGGAAATTGAATGCTCACTGTTAGGAGATGAAAATTTAAATGATGTGCTAACTTGGATCGAAATTTGTCACAGATCGCATCAAACTGATCTTCCTTTGTAACTTCGTTTGACAGCTATAAAAAGTCAGATGGTAAAAGAAAAACTGTGTATTATCCTGGAACAAAGTATAGACATAGAAACAGCAACAGTATAAAGATAACAATAATGATAAAAATAGTTCTAAGCCAGTTGTCATTGAATATGAAGATAGTATTACTCTAGAACATGTTCTGGCAAGTAATACATTGCCACAATCTTATGATCCTAAAGAGATAGATGGACGAAAGTTTTGGGATGGCGGACTGTTGAGCAATACACCACTTAGAGAGCTCTTACAGTCTCATAAAGAATACTGTGTAAATGTTGAAAATAAAGATGAGGCTCCAGATTTAGCCATCTATATAGTAAATGTACATCCTTCCAAGATAAGTATTAATAACTTACTTAAGCACTATGATGAAGATAGAAATGAAAGTATAGTATATGGAGATAGAACATATAACGATCAGTATGCTACGTCGCTTGCTACTGATTATATAGATTTTATCAAATCTCTTAAGGATATTGCTATCTATTACATAAAAGATCCTAGTGACTTCATTGTCATTGTTCCGTCATCCTTATGAATGATATCAAATTATATAGAATATTGCTTCAAGATAAAATTAAAAAAGAGATTTTTAGCCGCCCTGTCATTGACAATACTAAGAATGCTATAGATGCCATAAGCGCTAATACAGTGAATACTAATGATACGGTTTTAATAGTAAATCCAAAGTCCTCAAGTGGTTCGACCGGTAAAGACTGGGAAAATCTTCTTATTAAAATAAAAAAAACATTTGGCAAAAGTCCTAAAATAGCGTTTACAAAAAAAAGTGGAGATGGAACCACTCTCACAAAAAAATTCCTAAAGAAGGGATTCAAAAAAATTGTAGCGGTAGGAGGAGATGGAACTATAAATGAGATTGCAAACGGCTTCTTCGACGTTCAAGACAAACGTGTTACATCATTAAGTCCAGTTGATATTGCTAATCAAAATAATACCGACAACAAAAATAATGGACAGGCTCCCCGTGAAGCAGCGATGGTAAAGCCTGTAACCTCTGATGCTATATTGGCGTTATTACCAAGCGGAACAAGAAATGTCCTTGTCAAGTCACTAGGTATCCCTGATAAAATAGAAGAATGTTGTCGAACATATGAGTTTGGTAGCCAAAAGAATATTGATGTAATCGCAGTCAGAGCAACTGATCCTCAAACTAGGTTATTGTTACCGACACGAATATTTCTTAATGCTGCTGAAATAGGCATAGGGGGAGAGATCATTGATAAATCAAAGAAGATAAGAACTAAGATTAACAGTCGGTTAATTTCTACTTTTTCAAGCGTGGTTTCTACCTTACCAACGTATGAAGGCAATATATGTGAAATTTCTATAGATGATGGAAGAGAGACGATTGTTACAAAGGTAACAATGTGTGTAATTGCCAATGGCAAATTCTTAGGTGGCGGATTTAAAGCAGCACCGAATGCCGATGTTTCTGATGGGTTATTTGATATACTTATTCTAAAAGATTCTAACAGTATAGAGATGGTAAGCAATTTCATTAACGTAAAGAAAGGGACCTATGATAAGGAGGATGATGTATTCTATACACAAGCTAAGAAGGTTTTGATAAAGCCAAAAGAAGAGACCACGAAAAGAAAGAGAGATGTAACCGTTACGTTGGACGGTGAACCTTATGGGATCCTCCCAGCAGTCTTCCAAGTTGTACATAATGCGCTGACAGTGATGATGTAGTCGGCTACTACTATAGTGATTATCATAGTATTATCTTATTTGACAAATCTTTATCCCA
>JBEVTH010000167.1:0-5582 GCA_041156085.1 Candidatus Nitrososphaera maunauluensis | reverse complement strand
GACAATCCAAAACAACCATTGTTCTTTACCTTCCTGGTATATCAGAAAGTAAAGTAAAGTGAATTCCGATAGTGATAGTGGTAGACGGTAACAACAACCATCATGAATGAATCGTAACTAAGAATTACGACCATCCTTTTTTCTTTTTTAATTGTTAAGGCATCAGAATAACCTATCCCGTAGCATCTATTACAATATATGTGAGTAAAGATGGTTAAAAGATACAATTCTAAATGCCATGTTGTTAATCTTACCACCAGGACATCATCGGAATTTTTGATACTATCGATATGCAATAGCAGATATACTGTGATGCTTTTGCAAGATAAATAAAATATAAACTAAAACAATACGTTACCGGTGGGCATGTTTTGTATTGTTTAAGAATAACATTAGATTATTTTTATGACGCAAGAGCAAAAAAGAAAGAAAAGGTGTTTGTTGCTATTCATAATATTACAGCAACTATTTTGTCATATTCTTGGCCATCATGCCGCCAGAAGATGTCATATTACCACCAGCAGTTTTGTTCATCATTGCATTACCAGCAGTTTTGTTCATCATTGCATTACCAGCAGGTTCAGGTCCCATCATTTTACCTTGCGCTAATGCCTGTTGTACGAAGCTGATAGCGAAGAAGGAAGCAATGAGTACAGCTGAAATGACCATCGCAGATAATGCCGCCTCACGATTTCTAAACATCAGAACGAAAAGTGGATTATGGTATTTATGAATTGCCCCAAATTATGCCCAAATTGACTAGACCTACTTAGAGCCTATCCCAAAATTATCCTCCTGTAGACAATAATGCAGCAAGCTAAACACACTACTGAAAGATAGTTCTCTGATTTCGTTTCATACTTTACTAATAATAACTCTCTGAACCTATTATGCCATGAATTGATTCTTTCTACAACAACCGCTAAGATAATTGGTGATTATTATGCAAAGGAAAAACGATTACTGCACTGTCCATGGAGTTATCCGTACAGACACTAGACTATATGAGATATGTGATTATTGTTCAAAGTACAAGTACTGGATGTATCCAAGGACTGTATATTACAGGTATGGATTTGCAAAAAAAGATGCTTTGATGTTCGATGATTGTCATAAAACAGAAAGAAGTTTTATGAATTCAGACTGCTCTCTGATGTGACTTTACCTGATGTTGAGGAGGAGTTTGCATTTGTTGTTGTTGTTTTTTCTTTTTCTTTTTGTTCATAGAATGATTCAATATCATCAGACTCGTTTGGATCATCAGACATATTTCAAATTACCACTACAAGATAACTACGAAGGCGAACATTTGGATGGAGATCAGAAATCAACATACCATACTAATCAGAATATTATTTGTACAAAAAAGTTTAAGAACAGACAAATCTCATGAGGTACCAATACTCAAGCAACCTTTTCCTCGTTTTCTAGTCAATTCAAGAATTTTCATCGTAGAAAAATAGCTAAAGAGAAACATGGTATAAAGAAACAAGCTGATTTGAAATCAAAACATGGTAGCCTAATGCAATGTTTGATCGTTTAAAATAATGTGTTGATTGCGTAACGTGTAGGCATCACTTACTATCTTTTCGTTTTAAATGAATATTGAATAAACGTACCAATAGGAAATGAGATACTATAAGTTCAACAGAAATAGATCCATATTTTCTCTTCATAGATATAGAAAGTCATTGAAAAAAATGTCTTATATGATTAATACAAACAGGTCAAAGCTATTGGATTCGTTCTTTTATGAGAACCAGACCTGGGGAGGGCTAATTAAAGCTTGGAAGGGATACATCATTGCCAAAAATAAACATGAGTATGATAGAATGGAGTATTATGCAGCTGTTATTCAAAAGCTGCAAAATGAACTTGGGCTGAGGGTTAGCTCGTTTCCTGATATTGGACTATCAGCTCTAAAGTTTTATTCTTCAGGATTCTCAAATGAAGGATGTATAATAAATAATAATGACAATGAAATGATAACAGAAGAATCACTACGAGACGGTAATGAAGGTGGATATTTTGAAGGAGATTTCAATAATACAGATCGATTTACTTCATAAATATAGTTACCATCAAAAAAATCATTTGCAATTGATTGTCACGTAATAAGGTATCGACATATTGTCACTTGCTCCATAAATGAGGCTTATCACTAATCCTGTGCCATCCATTCTGTTCTGATTCTACAGGATCTACTGTAATGTTATCGAAGTATCGATTTAACACACTTTCCCTTTCCATGGCCAATGGCGGCGAGCAATAATCCTCCTCCACCCATACGACATATCCATCTTTGTTATCGATTCTAGCATTCTCCAAGCTATGTTGGAGCGCTTGTCCAAATGGTCTGAGCTTTGAGATTTTGCCAGAATCCATCTCCTTGCGCAGATCTACAAGGTCTTTTTTTGGCTTTGCTTTGACTATGTACAATGCCATATCGATCCTTGTAGTATTGTTACTTAAAAAGTGGTTTACGATGACAGAGCATCTGTTGAACTCGACTTTGATATATGAAGTTTCTTCATAGTTAGATTTTATAGATGCAACGATTTCTTCTGTTTTGGAGCCACTGATTGTATTTAATATCTCTTCAAATAGGGATAAGTTGTAATGAATGAACGTATTCCAGTGCTAGGTCTATTCGAAACACACCTAACGGTGAGCGATCTTCAACGGTCCATCGGATTCTACCGCGATATAATAGGCCTTCAGATCGCACTTTATGTATCCGAGCAAAATGCTGCCTTCTTCTGGATTGGTGATTCAAGACGCACTATGCTTGGCCTATGGTCACTCGGCACATTGCCGATGGGTTTCACTCTGCATGTAGCTTTTGAAGTTGCTGTGAACGATCTATTGGAAACACCGAATTGGCTGAAGACACATGGGATCACTCCGCTCTCATTCTTTGGCGTGGAATCGATGGAGCCAAGCGTCATAGGTTGGATGCCAGCCGCATCCATATACTTCCGTGATCCAGATGGTCACTTGATCGAGTATCTGACTATGCTAAAAGATAAGGAGCCAAGACATGATATTGGGATAGTCGGTTGGTCTGAGTGGCTAGCCAAGACTAGCTGAGCTCTGTGGTTTGGTTTTCAGGATCTCTACTACTGCATTTGTTATTGGCTTCGTAAAGGCTTCTTTTTGTTCTTTTGTCCTTCCGGGATACATTGAACACACTTTGGTGTTTTATACTTTTTAATCCTTGAGTACCTAGTCTGAAGAAGAAATTGCAGCTCAAAGCACCACTATCCAACCTATTGAGGAGCAGTAGCAGTAGATTCTGAGGGGAAGAAGCTTCCATCTTCTATTTTCTTGCAACTCTCTATTACATCTTGAAAAGTTATCAATGGTACTATCTTTATCGTGTTAAATCTTCCTGCAGTTCTAGTCATGAGATCTTGTATTAAATGTGCATTATCTGCATCCACAACCCAAAGAAATGTGTGTTCTAGTCCGGAGTGAAACTGATGTAATATTTTCACTCCATACTTTTGTGCGTTTTTCTCCATATTTTGACTCCCAGTCAGGACCGACTGTCTACTCTCTTTATTGTAGAGTGGACATGCTTCTTGTGTATGTTCTCCATAGATTCCATATAAGGCCATGATATCTTTTGTACATATACATACAGATGTACTTAGTGGTTATGGAAATGAACAGATGGGCAAATACAGTCAAGAAGGTCGTTAAGGAAGAAGAGAAAAGAGGAGGAGGAAGAGGAAGAGAGAAAAGAAAAAACATCAATCTTGCAATAGTATCAGCTAACAATCATTATGCTGGCTTTGGTCCTGGAACTGCCAATATATTCAGAAAGATGATAGGTTTGTCAGAAGCTACATGGGAGGACAAATCGCAGTTATCGGATAGCCTACATCAGCACCATTCAAATCAAAGCGCCATTTCAGATTTCATGGGATAAGTTTATGCTTTTGGCTGACAGCCTTGAACTTACCATACACACAAGTAGATATGGTGCTAGCATTGGTTTCAAGACATACTGTTTGGACTCAAATACTTTTATAATAAGAAAATGATAAAGCCAAAAAAAGGAGAGAGACCAGTAGTAAATGTTAGACGAAGAGGTACCTACAGGAAGAAAACTATTTGAAGAGGTAGACAAACCAACAGAGAGCAAGATTGTTTTTGAGGATAAGAACGAGGGTGTGGTAGAGAGAGAAAGCACTTGGACTGGAGATATTAAAGGTTATGATTCCTTCCCTTCAGGAAGAGCCGTTGGCTCCGGACATTCCTTTATACATAATAACGGCATAACCATCTCTCATTGGGAAGGTGCTCTTAATACAGAAGACGAACAACATGTGACGTTTAAATGACGAGACATAAACAAGAATGGGAAGTTTGTAGTGTTACGGACCTATTTTACCAAGTCTGAAACTTTAGCATGGATGAATAGTTTGGTTTGTATATTGACTGGGAAGTTTGAAACTGAGGGAGTATTCAAGTGTACAGGTTATGAGTTGCTATTGTAACTGTCTGTTCCTTCACCTTATTTGCTTTTACTAGATAAGCCAGTGAAGCGACCAAAAGTAATTGGATTATTACAGTCAGTATGCCATTGGTCTGCAGCTCCTTTACAGGAGCCGCATCAGGTGAAAATGGTAAAACAAATAATCTTGCATATATGAATATACCTATGAATAAGGCATTTCCAGCGATTCCAATATCATACAGTACTGCCTTTACAGATGATGTAAAATTCTTTGCAAATATAATAATCGTTCCGCATATTACCTGAGAAGTTCCCATAGATAAAAATCCTATTCCCCACATATATGATTCTCCCATGTGTTCTTTTATTAGTAATATGTGAATTATACCAACAGAGAATGATAATACTGCTATCGAAGCAAAGATAGTTTTTCTTATAGAATATATGGAATTGTTGGATTTAGTTCTAGGTGATATTACCAGTCCTGCAGTCATTCCTATTGCACCTATCCCGATCCATTCGGTAAGTGGTGAAACAAGATCAACTGCTCCCCCTCCCATATTATCACCCATTTGTCCTTGTGTTTTCCCTTCGGCATATGCAGTTTGCGTATGGTTTCCATATAAGGCAAATTCCAAACCAAATAGCAACAAAACTGAAAGCCCTATTACTAATGCAGTAGTAGTAGTTGTCTTAGTTAAAGTTTTTTTCATGCTCAATATTTTACTTTATTACTAATATAACAATAGAGACAAATACCACCTTTGGATACCAGCTTTGGAACTTAATGGGTTTATAACAACGAGAAACAGCACCAGAAAGAATTGAAAAATTGATCGAATCCATATTCCATTACAAAAGTACCATTTTTGTATAAATTGGAATCTGCAGAAATATATGTTCAAGCCTACTTATTGTAGTTCCTTTATTCAATCTGTTGGTCATTTATTAGGTACTATACATCATAGAGAAACTGCCTCAATGCTTGGTCAAAGTTTACAATACTTTTGTTTGGAATGCGGTAGTGAACTTCCTACTAGAATATTCATTGATATCGGTGGTCTTCATAGTTCCCAGGAATATCCAAAATGCCTATACATTACTCTTTGGAACCATT
>JBEVTH010000166.1:1979-5588 GCA_041156085.1 Candidatus Nitrososphaera maunauluensis | reverse complement strand
TCCTTTTTTTCTTTATTTGTTCTTTTATTATAATTGAGTATTATTTTCTTTATTTTCAGGACATGATGCTGAAGCAACCTTTGTATAGCATATGAGCAACCATAGTCTTCTTTTTTTAGGTTAATTTATAAAATGCCATTGTTTCAGTTTATAGACGTCTTTTATGACATTCTCATAGTTCTACCTGAATTTGAAAAACCGCCTGCGTATGGAGTTTATTCAACATCTCCGTGTTCAATAAGAGATGTAAATATCTGATATAATCAGCTTCATCGGCTCGGTGCTGCCGGCACTATGTTTTTGGTATGGATACTCGAGATTGTGGAAATTTGCAAGTCGATATAGCAAACCTTCAACCTGCAGGTTATGGCATACCGCTACCGCAATTCGACATATTATCATACAGTAGTACATGATTCATTCACAGGACGTGATATGGAATTTAGGCAAATGCAACAGCAATGAAATGAAAACATGCACGTAGGCGTAATAGTGAAAGTCAGAGTCTTATTATACAAATTATATCCTATTCCAAGGATATAGTCATAGTCTTTGCTGATTTGGAACAATCACTTCATTCTAGTAAGATTTCGAAAAGTTGAAGAACATCATTAACAATATCTTTTGGTTCGTTAAGATCTTTACTACTAATAACGTATCAATGGATTTCTGTATCAGGTGTAGCAGTAGGTTCTTTAACCTCGATAGGTGATAGGATATGGCCCTCTTCTTAGAGCCTCTTCCCAACAGAAGAGTACATCTGTATTGCTTGCTTGATCTATTGCCTCTGGCTGAGCATTAGCGAGTACATGAAGTACATGAACTGTCACGCGAGCGTCTTTTGCAGATTGCTCAATTTTTACACTTTGTTACAACTGAGCTGGAAAAAAGGCAGGATAGACATATATCGTAAAAAGTTAACTCAAAGAAAAGTTGTCGCCATCAGGGAAATTTTTAAAAATGGAACTAATCATTAAGGAAGTAAAATCAAATGCAGAGCAGCCACAAAAAGAGAGAGGCAATAACAATAATAACTTATTGTCTTACGAATGTCAATTTTCCCATTCATATCCTAGAGTAACCATGACATCTCTTACTAGATTGTTTTTTATTGTTGTCAATGAAACTCGGTCTCCTATGTGATAGTTGTTTCTAACTATATCGCGCAGGCTAGTACAATCAAAGACGGGCTGTGTATTAAGTCTGATTATAATGTCTGCATTAGAATTTACAGAAGTGTTAGGAATTCTATAAGCGTCTGTTCCACCTTGTATCCCCGCACTATCTGCTGGTCCACCACGATTAACAGTGCCTACAATACATCCTATTGCACCGTTTAAGTGTAAGTAATTTGCAAGATATCTGGACATATCCCATCCTAAATGGATTCCAAGATATGCATACCTGTAATTGCCGTTTTTAATTAAGATAGGGACTACATTATTTATAATATCCACAGGAATAGCGAAATTAAGCGTTACACCTTCTAGTCCGCCCTCAGTTACTCCTATGAGTTGTCCATACTGATTCAAAAGAACTCCACCAGAATTTCCATGAGTTACCGCTGCATCAAAGACAATTACCTCGTGGCGAGGATTACTCGGATTAAAAGAACCATGGTAGCTATATAACGGGATAAGATAATGCAGTCTGCTTAGTATTCCTTGTGTCATAGTTCCTTCAATCCCCAGAGGACTCCCTATAGCAAAAACTTGCTCTCCTACGCTCAAGTTACCAGACGTTCCAAGTTCGATAGGAGTTATCTTCTCTTTAACTACTGCAGTCTGATCTATCGATAACACGGCTAAATCAGAATAGAAATCTGATCCTATGATCTTTGCAGTATATTTATTTCCGTTTGGTAATGTGACGATAACATTCGTTGCATCAAATACAACATGTCTGTTTGTGACAATATGACCAACAGCATCAAAGAAAAATCCCGATCCTGTGAAAACTCCATTATTTGTAGGTGCTGTTATAAAGACAACAGAATTTGCAGCGCGATTATATATTTGAGTTGGAGTGAGCATGACATGTTGGGAAACGGCATGAAAAGATTGCGATTGCTTGCTCATTCTCATCATCATCATCGCACTATTATCAATAGAAGAAGATGAAAATGCAGAAGAGCCATAATTACTAGCAGAAGTGAAAATTAGTAAGGTAACTAAGGCGATAGCAATTACTAAGGGAGAATTCTTTTTTGATTTATACAATTTATTGTCAATATTAGATATAACCTTTATCTTTAAAATCGTTTGTTGTTAATACAATAGTAATAGCTCTGAGATGGCTAAGTTATGTTCCTTTCGAACCTAATGTGAATAGGCATACTAGTCATACTAGTACAACGTTACTTATCAAGAGCTACTATTCATCCGATTAGAGATATATCGAAATTTTGTTTAATATGAGATCACAGCGTCATCTGATGGCATAACCCAGCAAATACTGCTAATAACAATTGCATAAGATAGAAATCCTATACTCTTAAATCAAATTACATAGCAACTAAATACAGGGAACAAGAAGTTGTCGGATATGCCAAAGGTTAGTTTCACCCGTCTGTTTGGATTCATAGATGTCTTAAATCATGTGGGTGGTAAATCGGATATAGCTGCAATTTGTCTAAAGAAGAATTGGAGTTGGATGATATTTTGACAATACTCGAAGCAGGTAGGTAAAATGTTCGGTTTATTACAAGTCAAGTCTGGAGATGTATCAATTACTGAAAAAGGATATTCGCTTTTAGCGGCTACTCCGAGTCAACAAAAAATAATATTAAAAAATGCAATCATAAAATTAAGACATTTTCAGAAGTTGATTGATCTCATAAAGCAAAGTAAAAGTGGCCGTATCACTAAACAAGATCTACTAGAATATCTTTCCAATGCTAGAGATGAAGGTGATGATGACTATGACTATCACTCTGACTTTACAAATAACTTTGATTGGATTATTGGATGGGGAAGAGTAGCACTTTTGATTGATTACAACGCGAACAATGAAAGCATCAGATTAAGAAACGAAACGTATCGCGCTCAGTAGATTTGGCATGTGTTAGATACCATTATCATTACTTATCGTCCTTGTTAACGATTCTATTCTGCTATTACTGGGGCAGATCCATAAACCCGTGTTAGAGCTGGACCGGATAGATGCTGAGAATCTTTTCAACTCTTTCTACTATGTCTCGTCTGTTATCGTAATGATCCATACGAGATAACATCAATTAGTCATATTAGTACGTTGCATATATGCTATAGCGGTCTAATCAGATTTTTATTACCATAAACGAATTAGTACTGCTCAAATTAACTTAACAAAATAATAGTTGGACACTTCACAATTAGTTAGTGGCCGCCGCTACCAAATGCACCACAGCTACTTGAAGGAATAGCTGATGAACCGCATCTACCTGGATTTCCGTATCTAGAGTTTCCAGATGAGAATCCGCTACTTGGTGGTACAGTTCCTGAGGTCACGTTGCCGCCAGCACTTGTTGTTGTATTGCCGCTCGTGGATACTGCATCTGCTAAATTGATCCCTTGTATAACCACTATTAGTACAGCTATCATTATACTAGTTCCAGCAATGAATGAAATC
>JBEVTH010000166.1:0-1879 GCA_041156085.1 Candidatus Nitrososphaera maunauluensis | reverse complement strand
AAAATTACAGCCGCTAAATTAATTTTCTCTCTTACCTATTAAGCTGTCGCTGAGCCTGCGATCCTCCTGCGTTCAAATTCAAATTACCTATTCCAACGTGCGCTCCGTTGCCAGCATTCACATGTAGGCCTCCGCCTCGCGTCATGCCGCCACCCAAATCGATGTTTGCTCCTCCGCCGCCACGTAGTTGCCCTGCCGCTGATATTAGTGAATAACTAGCTGGAATTATGATCAATGCCGTAGCCAACATACTAAGAGCTATGACCACTGGTATGAAATTTTTGGTAAATTTTGTTGTCATTATCCTTATTAGGAAAAAGTTAGGGTATTAACCCTCTGCAATACAATTCTATAAAATATCCCTAGTATTCGATATAGTTTAATTTTTCTAAAGATTATGTTCTGTTCTGAAAAGATAATCATAATATTATGAGTAATACTATTGATGATTCAATTGAGAAAGGAAAGTACAAGTGCAGAGTATATAATGAAATACTAGCAGTTTTATTGCAGTTTTAATAAATGGAAATAACGGCTATCAAGCAGCGTCATTTATATGCAAAAAACTACCATCCTCGTATTATTAGACTAGCAAGACGAGATCATAATAATAATAACAAGTATGTCATGATAATAGTCATATATGAGTGAATTTGCCTTCTTCAGATTCAAGAGCAATAATATGCTAACTGACGAGGAAGAGAAGCATAAGGATGAGATGATTGAACTAACGGAAGAGGTGCTTGAAGCAAAAGGTATAGAATGTGACTCTAGAATATCCAAAATTTCTGAGGAACAATTAAGAGAAATACTTGAGGAAGTAAGAAAGTTACGAAGAAAACGAAAAAGACTTGACAAGAGTAGTAGTGTGACAAATGAAGAAGAAGAACGCAATGAAGTCCCTTATATCAGATAGTTGATCACTTGAAGTGGTCTTGTGATAGTTTAACTGCAGTTGACTTTTTAGTGGTTTGGTATCATTTCTTAATCTAATTTTGTAATCTAATTCTATCTGATTTTGCGTCCTTAAACCCGAGTCGAACAACGTGTTTAGTTATCGCCATTTTTGAAAACGATCTTTTTTTTATAACTGTATAACTTGGTTCATCCGTAAGTATTCGTTGCAAATTCTGTCTAAGTTTTGTGTGGCTTGATATTTCTCCTCTGGATCATCCGCAGAAGCTTCTTGTTGTTTTGTAATACTTCTATCCCTGACCAGCTCACAAACGCCGATTGATCGTTCGATTATAGACATTGTAGTCGTCAGACTTTAGTTGTTGGCGTCCAAGTGTAGTTCCTTTCCTGATAGATATCTTTGTAAACAATTCTGCAAAAATAATCCATTTGGAACAAATATCCTTGTATCGCCATTATGAATCTTGGCGCACACTTCTATAAACAGCCTGTTTTAATATCGTAATATCTCATTTCTGTCTTTTGAATTCTTTCGATATCTTGATCTAGTTCATATGCATCATGTGGAAAAAAAGCTAGGAAGTATGAATATCTAAGTGTATGAATATTTTTTGTTGTGTGCTCAATTAGAAAATAATTACCAGTTTCGATGGCAGGGTTTGTCGGCAAGGAGACAAAAGGATTTTTTTACAGATTTCTGAAAATTTTTAACAACTGACGCTGTGTATTAGCCCGTACATTGAAGATAGGTACTCGTTAAGTAGCTGCTGCTATTCTCCTCCTCCTTCCTACTACTGATAAATGACCAGGTAGTCATAATATCGATAAAGCTTCGCTTACGGAGGCAGTTAAGAAGCAAAAACCATAATGCTTTTATTTATGTCGTCTTGAAACAACTAAAAGAGTGGCAGTGCCGGATAGTCACAGCAAAGCCCTTGATGACAAATTCATTTTAGCCCTTGAC
>JBEVTH010000165.1:0-5627 GCA_041156085.1 Candidatus Nitrososphaera maunauluensis | reverse complement strand
TAGCGAGTTCTATCTCAAAGATGCCGGAAGTAGAATTTAATTTATTATTTTTTGAGCCAAAATAGGTAAAAGTAAATACGGTCTATGGCTATCTAAGAAGAGAAAAGACAAGATGACAACAAGGAGTAATAATAATGGTCATAACAATGAATGCAATAACGAGAGTAATCATAGCAATGATGATATTCCTGCACAAGCCAAAAGCCAATACTTTTGTATTTTGGTGTATTTCGTAGATCAGTATAACCGACCATTAGTTGGCAAAGTTAAGAGGATGAAATAAAATCAGGTTAACAACTGGCCATGTCCCGACATTTCGTACAGACCATCCTTAAATAAATTTATTAATGTCTAGTTAGAACCTGCTAAGCTATATCTTTATTGGCTGATACCCTTGATACCACAACTTCCATCTTGATGTCATCTGATACCATTGAGGTCGAACAAGAAGGGAAAAGGAACAAAATCACTACAGTGTAGGGCCTGTGAAATTTCTAATAAAAGTACAAGGATTCTAATCAGTCCAAGATAGGGAGTATAAAAGGCCGAAATAGTTCGGCTAACAATAACTTAGAAGACCATTTAGAGAATGTCAAGAAAGACGTAGGTAAAGTGTTGGATGTTGGTCAGAAAACAAGGACTAATCTTAGGAGGTAACTTGAATTCTATATCACTTTACTACCATTACAGGACAATGAGCATAAGTTACAATGCCAGATGCAACACTACCAAGTAACAATTTCTTAAATCCTGATCTGCCTCTGGTTCCTACAACTATCAAATCAATATTGTTACTTTCAGCATAATCTACTACTTCAGCTGCTACTGATCTAGTATTATTAATCACTTCTGTAGTTACTTTAACATTATTTTCTTCACATTTTTCTTTAATCTTGTTAAATGCTTTTTCTTCTAGACCTTGTCGTGGTAATTCTACAATTTCTCTTGAAGTTGTAGTAGTGGAGGGAACGTCAGAGTCTATTCTATCTTCGTACTCATACCTTATTCTTTCAGGTAAAACATGTAGAGCAACCAAATCAGAATTATATCTTCCTGCCATTAAAATAGCATAGTCTACAGCATCCATAGAAGGTTCAGAGCCATCTATAGCAACTAATATTTTAGAGAATTTTCCCTTGGTCATAGTTGACATAATTTTTCCCACCTTTTTTCTTTTCTTTTTAAAATGGCCCTAATTAAGATTATGATCCTCATCAGACGTATAAGGGAAGAAGCGTAGTTAGACCAAAAATGTTAACTGTTCTTACCGAAGATCGGTGTACGCTCTTCCTCTAACAATAAACCAAAATTTGTTAAATTTGTCTTGAGACCAAAGAGTAGGACTCAGGATTCACAACATAGAATCTCGACTACAATCTCCAGCTTTAAAAAATGGTTGTTGGAGTCAAACAATGCTCTTTTAGCAGTGAATGATATGTAGAGTTCCAATTCCATAGAAGGGAAGATATACGTAATTTCTCATTATACACAGGTAATGAATGAACGTATTCCAGTGCTAGGTCTATTCGAAACACACCTAACAGTGAGCGATCTTCAACGGTCCATCGGATTCTACCAAGATATAATAGGCCTTCAGCTTGCACTTTATGTATCCGAGCAAAATGCTGCCTTCTTCTGGATTGGTGATTCAAGACGCACTATGCTTGGCCTATGGTCACTCGGCACATTGCCGATGGGTTTCACTCTGCATGTAGCTTTTGAAGTTGCTGTGAACGATCTATTGGAAACACCGAATTGGCTGAAGACACATGGGATCACTCCGCTCTCATTCTTTGGCGTGGAATCGATGGAGCCAAGCGTCATAGGTTGGATGCCAGCCGCATCCATATACTTCCGTGATCCAGATGGTCACTTGATCGAATATCTGACTATGCTGAAAGATGATGAGCCAAGACATGATATTGGGATAGTCGGTTGGTCTGAGTGGCTAGCCAAGACCAAACCATAAATAGTCCTTGCAAGTTGTATATCTCAAGGCATTTGTGTATACACATGATTTGTTATTGTCATTATTCAAGCAGACGACGAACTTAACCTTTGGTTTTCATTATTCATATTATTGTTATGTTATATTTGTAGAGATCATTTTGTTAAGCTTATAGCAAGGCTAAAGTAAAAGATTATGCTGATGTTGAATATCTGAAAGAGTACATCCAAATGGTTCAATAACCGAATTGCAAACTTCTACAAGTAATTCTTCATATCTTCTTACATCGTACGTAGTCTTTTCTTCGTCTATTAGCTCAGCAGGAATAGCTCTAATTTTGTTAGACTGCTTTTCACAGTAGTAATCAGTTATGATGTATTTTAAAATCTGTCCAGCCTTAAGAGACTTGCCTTCCATATCAAGTTGCATTATTGCATTTTTCTCAATGGTGTTTCTGTGCTGATACTCATCTGAATTCTTTGAGAGTCGTTTTGTAAAAACCAATTTCTCAATCGGAACTTTTCTTTCATTTAGAAGTTGCAGGTATTTGTGGAAGATATCCTTGACCTCTGGCATTAAAGCTTTGACTTCTTGTATGTTGTTACCTTTAGCCATTATTGCCAATATTTCAGTTTGAAATTTGGATAAGAAAATAGGTGTATCATGCCTTCTTGCTTCTATTCCTCTTACTTTTAGATTATCATTATCGTCATAATCATTATTATCTTCAAATGCTCCAAAATAACGGTTTACTACTGGTGACTCGCTATTTCTTTTAGAATTGGCAAATGTAACCCATTTGTATAATCCTTCAAATGATACCGTAAAACCAGTTTCTTTCTCTATTGATTCTTTTAATTTTAAATAATCCTCTTCTTTTTTTATTTTGTTAATTGCCATTATGCTGTTATCAGCATCATCATCCTTCTTCCTTATCCATAACGAATCTACAATACCATGTAGTACACTAAATCCATGATTTTCAGCTACCTTTGCTGCCCGTAAAAGGATCTGTCTATCAAAAGCACATACGGCTATGTGAGCATCAATCCTTCCAAATTTTGCATTGTTAAATCCCAAGTATCCAAAGGACGTTACCAATATCCATTTTAGCACAGACTGTCTGGCATCATAAACTGTCTTTAATTTCTGATTAGTTATAGTAGTAGCTTTTTTTAATTCTTTATATGTTGCACGTTTGATCAGTATTATCTTTAATGATGTAGGTACAATTCCAACTCTTTTTTCACAAATATTATAGTATAATTCTGGTACCCTTAATGTAGAATTTGGACAGCAATTACAACTTATGGTTTCTGCTGACAAATTATTTTTTAACATTATGTTTGGATAAAGGGAAACAAAGTCAAATTCAGCGACTTTTTCGTGTACTCTAAAACTCGAACTAATCTCAGGCTCAAAGATAAATCCTCCTCTATCTGCTATTGGTAATTCTTCAAACGTCTTGAAATGCTCACCTAATGTAGGCTTCCATGGTACAAGAATACCTTTCTGAGTAGCATAGTAAAACTGTAAGCTGCTAAGACACTTTCCTATTGAAGCTCTTGCAGCTGTATGTAGCGGCATTCTACAAATTCTGCTTATTTCATATAATCCTTCAAATCCTGAATCATTATAAATAAATGAATTAGCAGTATCTATGTGTATTCTTCCAAGTAGTTTTATAGGAGTTGGTTTGAAGTATGTTCTTCCATATGAAAAATAAGATATTCCTTTTTTGGCTGACTTTTTTAATGGGATATCCTGCTCTCTTCCTAGAAATAAACTACCTATACAATTCTTTTCAGCTCTATAAATTAAGTATGGAAGAGTAAATGAGTCTCCATCCTCAGTAAGTATGAAATCTGGATCAATCTTCTTCGTGATCTCTTTTACTAATTCATCTATAATATCAGCCTCGGACTCGCTTTGAATTTCAAACGAGTAATGGTCTTTTGATTGTGTAGTTGATATCGATATTGATATTGAGCTAATCTTATCTGTATATTTTGGTATTTTTCCTTCTTTTCTTGGATTTATAGCTATATGAATAGTTTTAAAATTAGGTATTTTGTAATCAACTGACCAAACGTTATCTTCTTTATTAATCCATCTTAACTTTGAATGACTGCCGTGAACACGACAGTTAGCAAGCGGAAAAATATCGCGTTCATAAAAATAAGATTGTTCTGGAAGAAGATCAACATTATACAACCTGAATTTTCCAAACTTACTATTGTCACTAATTCTTTTTGCTAAAGTTAATGCTTTTGTAGAGTCATATAACATTAATTTTAGAACATCTGTTTTATTGTTGTCTGTGATTTTTTCATATCTTGAGATAAATTCATAATCTTTCACTAACGAACTGATACTGACATTATCATTATCATTATCATCATTATCATCGTGTTGTGCCTCGTTTACAATTGATTTTAGGTCTGATTTATCATCTGAAGCAACATAAATTGAATGACTCCAACCATTATCTTCAAGTCTGATTGTATTGCCATTTTGCTGCTTTATCCAAAAAACCATCTTGTCCTCTGACGGATATGCATCAAATAACCAGCCAGAAATCATGCCTTCCTCCTTTTACCATCGGATTTTTCTTTTGAAATGACCTTTGCAATTGGTAGCAAATTATGGCCGCGATAGCATTATCATTATTTTGTGACAAGAATTACACTTAGGATGTTTGCTTCTAGAGTAGATAGGCGATTAAGATTCTCTATTATATTATTGATAATGTGCATTCCTACATCAATAGGCTCACAACGATGATGACGATGATGACAACCAAATCTCATATGAGAACATTGTATTTTTACCGTAAAGTACATAATAAATATTGTATAGTACTTTACGATAAAAGTATTATGCTACAGGAACAAGAATCTGCTTGAAATAAGTAAAACTAACACCTATCATAATACCGAAGAGCACATTATAAAACCAACATAAACTTTGGAGGTTACACCTAATTTATTATTTGAGCTATTCATAAATAATATCCAAACTCAATCTAGTAGAATCTGATTCTTAAAAAGATTAGGAAATTACTTGCAGACATATTCCTTTATAGCAAGCATTAGATATAGGATTTGTCTGCGAGTATGGAAAATGAAATAGAGAGACTTATAGTAGTATGGCATAAGTTGGTTGTATATATATCAATTCAAAATCTTTCAATGATAGAAAAATGAGTTAAGTATTTCTTTAACTATCGTGATATGGTGGAGTCTGTCTCTAAAGCTCTTGCCATTATCTACTTGCTATTAACTAATGGTTTAATACTTTGCTGATAGTTTTTTATTGTTTTCTTTAGCGCTAAGTTATCAAAATTTGGGCTTTAGTGTACAGTCTGGAGGTATAGGTCCTTTGTCTGGACATGCAGGTGGAGTGGGACCGTTATTATTATTATTATTACGTATCAATGCCTTATCGTTTGTAGGCCCAATAGCTGATGCTAGTCCTGTAGCATTTTTAGGCTTAGTAGTAACGCAGCAACCATCACAATATTTGGGGCATGGATTTGATCTGAGTGCAAATATGTAATATGTATAAAATGGTGTGATAAGTGAAACAGCAATCACAGACAACGCAATTATTATTATGGGTGCTCTAACACTTTTCATACTATAAAAAATATAACAACGACTATAAATGCATCTCGATT
>JBEVTH010000164.1:1352-5633 GCA_041156085.1 Candidatus Nitrososphaera maunauluensis | reverse complement strand
TCAGACAACCTTATATGGGATTTTAAAGACCTTAGTGTAAGAGAGATTAAACCTAGTATAACCTAAGGCTAATAACTGACAGTCTAATTCTGGCTTACAAAAAATTTAGCCGCGTCAGAAGTAAGTTAATGTAGCAGAGTCATAACACATTTAATATTCATCATAAATTCATTTAATTATTTTGGGGTCAATCAGTTAATTTGCAAATTGTCTATTATTGTGATTATGTTCATTAGTTAATGTCAATCCATCCTCTCTGTCAAGACCTTAAAGAAATATAATACGTCCAAGGCAATAATACTTTGATCTTTTATAATGATGGTGACTGTAGATGCAAATTGGCTTGCCTATCATTTGGATGACCCTAATATGGTCATCATAGATGCAAGAAGCACAATGCCTTATAGATTTGGACACATCAAAAATGCTATATCGCTTGGTGTAGAACACGTTATTTCGGTTGCTGATAATGGGTCTAACTTGGTTATAGACACACAAATAGCTGAAAAGCTTTTCAGTGAGCTTGGTATCGGTGATTCTAAGACAGTTGTAGTCTATGGTGAATATCCTGATCCTTCTGCGGCAAGGATCGTTTGGACTTTGATCTATTATGGACATCCGAATGTAAAACTTTTAGATATTGGGTATAGCCAATGGCAGAAAGCAGGATTGCCAATCACTAAGCAAATTCCTACCACAACCCAAAAATCAACAACGGTAGCAGATGCTAATTTTGTTCCAAAAATTAATCCTACAGTCAGAGCAGATGCTCAGATGATAAAGGAAAAACAAAATGATCCTACTGTAATAATTATTGATGCTAGAACACCTCAAGAACACTTTCAAGCGAGAATCCCAGGATCAATATTACATAATTGGGAAGAAGGATTAGGTGATTATGGCAAAATGATCAAAGATAAAGACAAACTACGTAGAGATTTTGAAAAACAAGGAATCACTAAAGATAAGGAGATTATATGTTATTGTCATTCTGGAATGAGAGCATCTCATAAATATTTACAATTAAAGCAGGCAGGTTTTGATAATGTTAGAATGTATGATGGCTCAATCATTGATTGGGCGCAGCGTAGTAATCCCTTAAGATAATATAGGTTATCTATCAATGTATAGAGTTGATTTCGAAATTTGCCAAGGTTTACAGAAATGAGTCTTTAAATCACTTTGCCGGTAGTGAAAACTGAAGTTGATTATTATCCTGAAAAGAAAAATAATAATAGATCTATTCCTATTGAACTGATAGATGAAACTAATACTATTACATATGATGTACAAAGGTATATTGAATTACTTGCACAAAACTTGCATTGGAATGTGGACACATGTTTTCAGTGAACGCATGTCGATGGAACAGCAATTATTTTAACTGATTCCCTTTATAATAATCGAAGTCTAGGTACTTTGGAAATACGTTAATATCTAATGTAAAGTGATCCTTGATTCTCTCGCTACAGCATCTCCATAGAATTTTATTCGATCAACCATTTCTAAATTATTATAGGGTCAATATATAATGACAATTTTCTAATAGTATGAGAAGCATTATTAATGTAATGGTACAAAGGCAAGTTGCTTTTGAAAATACCAAAAGAGATAAGGCTTTAAATCTGAATGATATCTCACCCAAGTGGGCTAAACGACTAGAAAGACAACAACGACATCTACCTGTTCCTATGTCTATTACATGGCTACGATGGTGTTTTGAAATTACCAGTGCTCCAAAATGCATAGTAGGAGAAGCATATGGATTCACATCACGTTATACATATGGATGTAGGGAATGTGGTAAAATTGGCGACAAGTTCTCAATTTATTTTATGCTCCATTCATATCCTAAACTGGAAGCAAACAAACAGAGATTTGTCAAGCATTGGAATGAGCAACACATCACGACTTTAGGTTAATATGTCTGCGCCCATTATTTTGACGAATGACGACCAACATAATCTTCCAATATTGATACTATGTTTTCAATGCTATGCCTTCCTAAATTTACAATCTATCTTTGAAGATGTTCTATACCGCTGGAAGTAAACTACCAAGTATAGAAAAAACAAATGAGTCGATTTATACTAATATTAATTCTTGAATAGATAGAGTATGTTGGTCTATGGAGAATAATACGTACAGTGTTATGCTCTTTTAGTTTTTGTAGTGATCAGTTCACTCAGCTGGTTATATACATGCAAGAAACGGCTCCCCTTATCTGTTGTCTTATAAACTTGCATAGCTTCTTGATAATCTAGTAAGCCATTTTCTATCAAGGCAGATAAATATTCTTTCAACTGAGGATAAGATAAAAGTGCTTTGTACATTATTTTTGTTTTATTAACTCCGCCACTATTAGCAGTTTCCAAAATCAAGGCAATTATTTCTGTTCTACTTCTATATTTCATAATAATAATAGTTAAAGATCATAACTAACTGATAAATCTTAGGAACTTACGCTATTCTTAGAAGAAGTGAATATTCGGAATCTATCAAAAATCGTAATATTCAAGATTTAATGATATTCTTGATAAAAGACTAAACATCTAATCTGATCATACCCCTGAAATAGTGCATATTCTGATATTGTATGATCTGAGTAATAGTTGAAACTTTTTTATCCTTTGCTGCACATTACCTGTAATTGTGAAGGAGTCTTACCGCTGTAACCCATGCAATCAAGATTTTCCGGACAAAGAAACTGCAATAGAACACAGGGACGCTACTGGTCATGAACTGAGTGTAACGAAAATACAAGAGTAAAAGGAGAGTAACGAAATTCTCAATCATCTGGATGCACTAATGAAAAATTCGGCCATTTAGTTTCATATTCACATATGCGAGAAAATGAAGATAAACAAATTACATAATTCTAAATAGGCCGTTTTGATAGGTACATATGATTGCCCAAGAAAACGGTATATGGCAGATGTCCAAGATGTAAGACAAAAAGTGTTCTTGAAGTAGTCTCAGGAAACCCCGGTAAAGAGAAGTTCAAATGCAATCAATGCTATTCAAATTTTGGTATGGATGATCTCTAATTGTCAACTATGAATTAAATGCCGCTGATCTGAATATCAATGTTCTGTCATGCACTTTCAATAGACATCATTTCATGAACTTGAACATACATTTGTAAAAAGCGTATACCTTTTTCTGTCGTTCTGTAGAATTGCCTTCCTTCTTCATATTCTAACAAATTACTCTCCATTAAAATTGTCAAGTATTCCTTTAATTGAGCATAAGATAGAAATGCTTTATACATTATTTTTGTCTTGGTAGCTCCTCCACCATTGGCTACTTCTAAAATTAGTCCAACTATGTCGGTCTTGCTTCTGTTTTTCAACGAACAATATCAAAGCGATTATTGACTATTTATGAAAAGCTATAGTTTTGATCATAGTATTAGAAGAAATAATATGACGTATCAAATGTGCTAGATTAAATTTCTCTATTACATCATACAATATTATTATGACAATAATAAATCTGCATAATTGTCGAAAATCTCAGCACAACACGCAACGGAGAATTTCATACTGTCTATGAAAACAGAAATCAATTTATCTCAGGCACTTAACATTTGCAACACGTTTAATCTTTTTACTATTTGTGTTCCATTTGGTATTCTACTCCGCATTGCTCCGAACAGAACTCGCTCGAATTATTGTCATTACTAAAAATGTCACCACAATTTTTACAAACCCCTTTTTTATTCATGTAGTTATCGATAGATTTTATGATTATTACATCTTTCTATAGCAGATTGCCAGGAGTGTAAGGAAATTCTTAGTTACTCATAATGAATTGCTATTAAATCATATCCAATATCATACAAAGTATGTTTATACAGAACCATGGAAAGAAGAATTGAGAAAATAGCTTGGTAGAACGACAACTTTTTATCTTTTTTCATTATAGTCAATAAGATATGGAAGCAAAAACTGTCTTTATATCATCAAGCAAAGCCTTAACCATGATTGCCACTATAACAGTTCTGCTAATGTTGACAATGATGCCCATCAAGGGTCATGCTGCATTGTGTGCCAAGCCAGATAAAAGCGCCACCTATTTTAATGGTTATAATGCAGCTCAATCCGACTTCCATTCTGGCCATCCACAAAATCAAAACGTGACTGGTGGTAACTCACAATATTCGCAAGATTATAAGCAAGGTTATAAGGATGGATGGGATGATGCACAATACAGCATAAACGTACTAGAAGGTTCAATCTGCTAAAGATGTATAATTAAGAACTGCGTATCGCCTCAGAT
>JBEVTH010000164.1:0-1252 GCA_041156085.1 Candidatus Nitrososphaera maunauluensis | reverse complement strand
ATAATGACAACGATAGTTGGTATCAAAACAAAAGAAGGTGTTGTACTTGGATCAGATAAAAGAGCTAGCAAAGGCTTTTTCATAGGTTCAAAAATAACACAAAAAATAGCAAAAATTGATGATACTTTAGCAGTAGCGATAGCTGGACAGCTATCAGATGCAGAATATATGATTAAAGTTGCAAAAGTGGAGAGAAGGTTAATGGAGCTACGCAGGGGATTTCCACTTACAGTAAAAGAATCAGCTAGACTCATTGCAAACCTTGCATATTCTGGTCTTAAGAATTATCAACCATATTTCGTAGAATTAATAGTGGCAGGTGTAGACCAAGAAGGTGGACATATCTTTGCAGCAGATATGAGCGGCGCAATAACTAGTGAAGACTTTGCATCGTCTGGTTCGGGTTCGCCTATAGCTTATGGCGTTCTCGAAAGTGTATACAACAGGGATATAACTAACGAACAGGCAAAAGAAATTGCCAATAAAGCAGTGTCAGCAGCAATGGAACGAGATCCAGGGTCAGGAAATGGTATCGATGTGTTGGCAATTTCAAACTTATTGGTGGTTGCAGAGGAGGTGACTCGTTAAAAATGTCAGAAATGGCTGGTGCAGGCATAGGTAATAATAGATATCCTTATTATTATGGCCCTGAGGGTAGACTAGTATTTGTAGATAGTGCATTAGAAGCTGTTAACAGAGGTTCAACTACAATTGGAATCAAAACGCCTAACTTTGCACTGATATCTAGTCACATCAAACCTACCAAACCTTTAGTAGAGCCTGCTGAAAAGATATTTACAATTGATGGACATATAGGCGCCACTGGCTCAGGATATATAGGTGACATATTACAATTAATTGATGAAATAAGGTTAGCTGCACAGAAACACAGGCTTACTTATGAGAGTCCTATAGATATCAGTTCTCTTGCTAAACATCTGGGTTCCTATTTGCATAATTATACAATTTATGCAGTCAGACCTCAAGCAGCATCTATAATAATTGCTGGAATAGATCAAACAGGAGTTCAGCTATATCAAGTAGATCCTAGTGGAACTTTCTTTAAAGGAGCTGGATTTGCAATAGGGCAATACTCAGACATTGCGCTTGATGTAATTCAGAGAGAATATAGTATAGGTATGAGCATGGATCAAGCGATTCAATTAAGCTACAAAGCAATAGAAAAGGCATTAGGAGAAAAACCATTGGTAGAAACAGGCGTCATTACAGGTAAGGACGGTTCCTTTAAGAA
>JBEVTH010000163.1:0-5643 GCA_041156085.1 Candidatus Nitrososphaera maunauluensis | reverse complement strand
ATACATTCTCCAATGAAGTAATAAAACTGCATAGCTTCACTACCTCTCTTCCTTTTTATTACATTTAGAAAAAAAAGAGTCTGAATGATGTATAGTAATAACAGAACGACGATTCATAAGACAATAGTACATCTTGTCAGATAAATGAATATTATCAAGGATGCATGTAGAGATGGTGTGAGGCTACAACAAGTTAAAACATCTAGGGATTCAAAGCCTACGCAGTTTAATGTAGTAATAACAACAATACTGCATACGAACATGCGTGCACTTCGTACAAGTATGTTGTGTTATCTCAAATGCTAAGTAGACGTAGTTAGTTTTACACGCTTTTTTCTGCTGTATCTAAATATGCATCGTTTCTATCTTTTGTACTTCTTCTGGTTTGGATACCATGGACACCCCAAGAACTGTTTTCTTAGTTATCCAACCAACATGAGCTTCATCTCCGCTAGGTATAAGTGAATCTTTGTATAATAATAATGCATGTCAAAGAAGCTAGAAAAAAAGAGGGTTTTGATGGTTGGAACAACAATAGTTACGCTGATTGCAGGTATCATCTTCGTATCTTCAGCTAGCGGAAACAATGTGGCATTTGCTCAAGGTATCTATGGAGCCACCAATACACCGTTTACGTTTGGTACGATTGATAGCGTTCAAAATGGCCACAATGGTAAACCTAGTTGGGTTCTATCAGGTGGTTGGAAGACAAATTTGATAAATCAGACACAAAACAATCCATCAGGTGCAGTATTCAACACTTCATTTAGAATGATTATGTTAAACGGATCCGCTGACCATACACACACAATAACTAACTTTGTCTTAAAGACTAAATCAATGCCAAACAAAACAACAACAATCTTTAACGGTACTTCTACGGCAAGTTTGAGAGAAGGGCCAGTCACAAACGTACCAACTAGTATAAAAGTCATGGATAACAAAGTATTAAGCATATGGCTTGATCCAGCAAAGGTAAAGAATCACTTTGGAAACACGCCGATATTTGGCATAGTCGCTGAAACACACGGTGGCCCATATGGTCACAGAATGATGACAATGAGGAAGTAAATCTAAAAAAAGAGCAACAGCAACAATTACCAAGTCTTAATAGGTCTATGGCCAATATCTTGGCCATTATTTGTATTCTATATTTACTAGATATCCATAGAAAACAGACGGGAATATTTTTCTATAACGCGGACGTCTATGACCTGCCTCTACGTTTAATATTTATACAAGAGCCGCTATCTTGACGTTATGTTAAGAAAGTCAAAGATAATTGCAATTTCTGGAGTTATGCTGGTTTTGGTTTGTATGTTATTGATTAGTATTTCTCCATTTGCATTTGCAGCTGAACAATATTCCTTTGTTAGAAAATGGGGCTCAAGTGGTACTGGATTTGGTAAATTTTTGCAACCAGCAGGAATAGCAATAGATTCTTCAGGAAATGTGTATGTTAGCGATTTTTCTGCTATATCTAACACCATTCAAAAGTTTAGCAGTAATGGTACATTTCTCGCAGCATGGGGCAATTTGGGTTTCGGTAACGCCAGATTTACTAACGCTGCTGCTATGGCAATAGATTCTGCAGGTAATGTGTATGTCGCTGATTTTGGCAGAGCTCAGAATGGTATTCAAAAGTTTAGCAGTAATGGTGTTTTTATCACAGGATGGGGTTCATTAGGATTAGGTGATGGGCAATTTGTTAACCCAACAGGTGTGGCTGTAGATAAATCTGGTAATGTTTACGTAGCTGATTTTGGTGAGAATAATCGGATACAGAAATTTGATAGCAGTGGTAATTTCATTACCAAATGGGGAACTCCTGGTACAGGCGATGGGCAATTTATAACCCCCACAGGTGTAAGAGTAGATAAATCTGGTAATGTTTACGTAGTGGATAGTAGTAATAATCGTATACAGAAATTTGATAGCAACGGTAACTTTATCACAAAATGGGGAACTCCTGGCACAGGCGATGGGCAATTCTCAGGACCCGTAGATCTCGGATTAGATTCTGCAGGTAATGTTTACGTAGTAGACACTGGCAATAATCGTATACAGAAATTTGATAGCAACGGTAATTTCATTACCAAATGGGGGACCCTTGGTTCGGCTGATGGTCAATTTAACGCTCCACTAAGTGTTGCTGTAAATTCTAATGGAATTGTATATGTAACTGACTCACTTAACAGACGTATAGAGGCATTTGGTTTATCATCACCATCACCATCATCATTAAACGCTCCAAAGTGACACAATCTCTCAGTAATGAACAGAGCATTAGCAACACTTCTCTTTATTGGCCTGATTGGGATAATCTCTTCGTCTATAACATGGAAAGCAGAGGAGATACACGCAATACAAATGGATTATTGCCACCTTCAGATCTATCACGATTTCACATTCCACATGATGGTTCATGTCTTGACATAAATAGTAATGTGCCATCTGATGTAGCCTTTGCTAAAGGATACAATGAGGCTCATGCGGACTGGCTTGGATTGAATGTGGTGTTGTAAGATATGCTCACTGTCCTGTGATGGGAGTGAAGCGAAATCGTATGCCTGCGATTATATTCTATCTCAGTAGATGAACAATTGATTTATCTTGTTCTACTATTGGCAAAGGTTACATGCGATGATCTATGTTAAACTCTAAATGAATTTTGGATACGATTCTTTAATTGTTACTAACTTTTTTTATTTGAACCAAAATTGTATGAGAATCGGGCAAAACTAAGAAAATCCTTGACCCATTTTGAATATGCATTAGCACCTTTATCGGTCGTCTTATAAAAGGTAGATTCAGAAGAAGTCTTTATTGATTCAATAAATCCATGTTCTTCCAATATACTTAATATTTCTGATATTCTGTCCTGTCTTTGCTGCTTAATTCCACGCACCTTAGTTGTAAGGTGATATTTACTTATCGGCCCAGCCGAGGAATTAATATACAGGTATTCAAGAATTGAGAGCATAGTATATTCTGAAGAGAAGCGTTGTTTATCTCTCTTGTTTTCCTTGTCCTCATTTTCATTTTCTCTCAATTGTCAAGACCTAGGAATTTCTTGAAGCGGTTAATTCATCTTCGAAGGTACAATCACTTATTAATTGACGATACGGTTCAGTATCAATCATCCCACAAAGATGCTTCTATATTTATTTTATGATTTTAGACAGCAATCATGTTCAACTGCTTATTATACATAATTGTCGTTGCTGTTGTGATTATTGTACAAAGCAAAAGTCTGGCTACTACTAGATAGAAGTAATGTAGAATTTAATGATGCACAAACAAAGAAGAGGAAGAAGGTTTTTCAACAATTACAAAGTAATCAATTCTTCCTCTTCTTTCTGATCTTATAGCTAGTTTGTAAGACTCTTCAGATGCATCATCTCCTATTACAATTGCTAAATGAACCTTGTTCTTTGTTAATGATGTGTAAGAACGCAGCTGCTTCGAGAATGATGCTATTATATCATTAGTTATAGTACCATCTATTATCTTGATTATTATACCACCATACTCTTTAAGCGCTTCAATAAGGCTGTTGCTGATTTGGTTATTATTATTACTATCATCATCAATGTTGTTATTTATTTTTGCGACATGATCCGCATCGATTAGTACATCAAACATTCCTTTATTGTTGTCATCGGTATCACTACTACTACTATCACCAGTATTACTAACTACAGATACATTCAATAACTCATTGAAATTGTCTTTAGAAGACAAATACTTTCTTAATGGCTCTCCTATTTCTTCTATTGTTTCAGCTATAGCATGTACTGCTTCTTCCTTACTCTTGCTGGCCATAGATATATCCATACCTGCTCTTATGCTATTTCTCTCAAACATATCTGCCCATGATTCAAGGATTCGTTTTGATTTTAGTATAATCCTAAAAGTATATCCCAAGGCAGCCATAGAGATAGCTGAGAAAATTGTAATTGGAGTATCTAAGGAAAATGGAAGTATGTTATGCATTTTTAGAAAATCTAATAGCGATAAGATGAATAGTATGCCGATTATACCAATAATCCAGTAAAAATTTTTCTCAATAGAATAAATTAATTTTGATGACCTGTGAGCATACCTAGTAGCTAATATTGGAGAATTAATCAGTTGTTGTTCTTCATGTTCTTCTCTGCTGTCATTTTGGTGGTTATTTTTCTTGTTATCATCTATTGAAGCAAAATCAGACATAGAAGATCATATAGTAAAATTATATTATTCTTCTAATATTTAAATTATGCAAGAACTGAGTTCCAGCATAAGGAACCAAAGTTCTTACACTCCTTTTATAATATTTACATATACATTCGCTACATATGAAAAGAAACACAATAACAATAACAACTACTAAACTTTCAACAATAGCCTATATTGTGACAGCACTCATGCTGTTAACAGCCGCTACATACTTTATTGCTGCTTCTCAAGACTATATCGACCTTTCGCAGTCAGTATCGTCATCAGCTTCCACTCAAAGTAGTAGCAATATTAGAGATGCATTGGCAGCCATAATTGGAACTACGAATGAAATGATATTCTTTATGATAGTTGGAATTGCGTATATTCCAGTTGGATTTTGGATAGTTATGCGTAAACATCATTCCAAAATACCATATATTGTAGCGATTATAGGTTCAGCAACATTGATTGGCTTTTACATTGCTACTAGAACAATAAGTCTTCCAACTATAGGATTACACACCGATGTAGGTTCAATAGATATAGCAGCAAAAGTCTTACAAGGAGCAATAATCGCATGTTCACTATTCATATTGAGAACAACTAAAAGATTTGCAACTACTACTACCCCAATTACAAGGTAAAATTGGTGCATACATAGAGAGAGGAAGACATGGAAATGGAACAATTACAAATAAGAAATAAACAAAATATACTTGTATATTCTATAGTGGCTCTTTTGATAGGTTCATCTATTATTTATTTGCAATTGGGTATACGTGATGCGATAAGGATGACCAGTCACTCACAGACAGCAACTTTCAGACACGGCGAAGACGTAGCTGGTGGCGGTGGGGGACGAAGAGTTAATGAAAGTAATAATGCCCAAACTAGAGTATTTAGAATACCAGGAGGACAAATGATATTTTACATTATAACAGGACTAGTACACATTCCGATAGCTGTGTGGATGTTAAAATACAAGCATCGTATCAATAAAGTACCATATATTATAGCAGTTATAGGTTCATTAGCACTAATAGTATTATACATCTTAAGCAGAACAGTAAGCCTTCCACTCATTGGTTTTGAAGAACATATAGGTTCAATTGACATACTATCCAAAGTATTGCAAGTAGGAATAATCATAGGAGCTGTAATCATGCTAAAAATACAATACAAACAACAAAATCAAAAGCTAACACGGCTGAGTTAGAATATATAGAAAGTCAAAGTGACACAAGCCCAATCCGGAATGAGTCCTAGGAACAATCAGAAAAAATCTAGTTAATGACATATAAAAAGAAAAATATTACTATGATATTATCGATTATAACCTTACTAATAGGCATACTCATCGCTGTAACGTATAGTATTGTACAACAACCACAAATCCATAATAGCAATAACAACGGTATTATTACTAGCTTCTCTAATAAC
>JBEVTH010000162.1:4583-5676 GCA_041156085.1 Candidatus Nitrososphaera maunauluensis | reverse complement strand
TCCACAATATTCGATCGTTGCAGGTTAACCAACTTAGATGAATTAGAGTTCGTCGCGGTTGTTTGTGCAAATACTGATACAGATATGTCTCCTGCGACGCCCGAAATCAATCCTAAGATCGAGGCCAATGCGAGTAAAATCTTAAAATAACGCACATTTAACACCTGTCCATACAAGTAGATATCGTTCCCAATCGAGCATAATATGCTTCAAGTTGCAGTTTATTTTTACCACGGAAATTGTTGTAGATTATCGAGAATTTATGAATATGGGTAAATGAATATCGCATCAGTGGATTTAAAGCCTCAAGTTTTAGATTAGAAGGATAATAGTAGCATCGGATTTTAAAAAATAGATTAATTGTTGAACCTCTAAGAAAGCAGTTATGCTAGTTAATGTTAATTGGGTCGGACGGCTTATGGATTGCATTTAGTGTAGCTACAGTTCCGTAATCAGAATTAAAACCGGACAATACGATGAACAAAAGAAAGGCAGGTGATGTTATAGGATTAGAATAGACGTGTCGAGATAGGATCTGGTTTACAAACCAACACTTAAAAATAGGATCTGGTTTAAGATTTAAAAATGGCTGCCCGCAAAAATACTTCGCGGAAGAAAAGGTTATTGAAACACACTAAGCAAAATAGCCCAGTACCAGCCTGGGTTATAATTAGAACACATAGGAAGGTAAGAACAAATCCAAAAAGAAGATTATGGCGTAGAACAGATGTAAAGGTCGGCTAAGGCGATGATATAATGTCGAATACAGAAGAACATTTAACACGTGTGTATACGATTAATCTCGGAAAGGCTTGGATAACTCCACAATACAGAAGAACAGACAGGGTTATCAACATAATCAAAGAGTTTGCTAAAAGACACATGAAAACGGATGAGATAAAGATCGACCAGGACCTTAACAGCCAGATTTGGAGCAGAGGAAAAACCAATCCTCCAAGAAAAGTTCGTGTAAAAATGGTAAAGGATGAAGAGGACACGGTCATTGTCTCATTGTTTGAAATTTCGAAAGAGCCAGCAGCTGCCACTGCTTCGAATGAACCATCAAGTACTGGAGAAGAATAAATGGATTAAC
>JBEVTH010000162.1:0-4483 GCA_041156085.1 Candidatus Nitrososphaera maunauluensis | reverse complement strand
CTTTTTGAACTTTTCGCAATGTTTCTAACAAATCTGTAATTTGTTCATGAGTAGGATTTACTGCTTTAACTACATCGATATCCACGTTGAACTTCTGTAATTCAGAATAGATTTCTTTATCTTCTATAGTGTTAAGTAATGTATTGACTCCAAATGGTTTTTGCATAAGTTCGACAATTTGTTTTAACTTTTTTATTGAATCTAAGAGTGTTTCTTTGACATATGCGGATACAAATATTATTCTTTGATGTGGATTTACCGCTAAAATTTCTTTTGCTACTTCTATTCCATCAATCTTTGGCATTTTATAATCAAGAATAATTGCATCAAAGGCTGTTAATTGCCCAGCGCTAGCCTCAGAGTTATCAAATCTTATTCTTTGAGATTCTTCATGATAAATGTTTAAGCAGTCTTCACCATTTTCCGTAATGGTAACCTTATGATTCCTCTTCTCCAACGCCATCTTGTATAACAACGCAATATCGTACTCATCTTCTGCTATCAGTATCTTCATAATATTAATGGTCAAAAATGCACCATTGGAGTATGCAAGTTAATTGGTTCACTTTGTTTAAAAATATGCAAGTCAATTGATGAACAGAAAACAATGAATATGATTTAATGGATGAACTGGAGATCAATAATTATACAGGGTATACAAATTAATTAAATAAGGTATGGGTGTCATGAATTAGATAAGTTAATAAAATAAAATATATCTTACCCAAGTATATCTTCTAGGTTGTTGATGCATCTAAAGAACAGTTCACGGCTTCTCCGTGTTATCCACACGGAAAAATCATATAATGTGAATACATACTGTTGTTGAAAACTTGGCGGGAGATATCCGCCGTAAGTAAATACATCGATGACAACGTATTTTTCGTTGACTACTCCAACTTCCTCTTGTACTGCAGTTCCAATTTCTTCAATAATATTCCGGTATAATATAAAAGGCTTACCTCTTTTGCTCACCATAATTGATGCTTCTCTAAGTTTGTCCATAAATCTCTCGCTGAGCCACATATCTAATGTTGCCTGTTTTTCATCAATAGCTATCTGCTTACCCATCAAGCCTCATTATACTGAGAATTCCTATTTATAGAAACATGACAAGCATTTTTTGCCGCTTGGTCTATAACCTTAGTCATTATACGTTACTTAATTGGACTGAATTTCGACAATGGCATACATATTAAGGATTCAAAGTCAGCCATTATTCTAGATTCGGAATTTTGATCTGGATGTCTGGAGAGGAGTCCAAATCGTCCCAATCTAATACGTTCTCTTTAGGAATGATTTCTGAAATAGGATCGTATTTGTCGAACCTGGTCTTGCCCTCAATCGATGCGGTTAAATGAACTCTGAGATTATCTGTAACTGATAACGAGACTGAAACCTCCTTATCAGTATCTGATCCTTCTTTAAACACGCCCTGTAAATTTCCTACAAGTGAACCGAGCATCTCTATTGCTACTTTCCTGCCACCTATTATATGTATAATAGATCTCTTTACTGATGCCTGATCTATGTTTTGATATAACATTGCAAGAGAATGATGGATAGATGATTCGGCACTGACAGCCCTAATTCTGCCCATGCAGAATAAGCTCATTTTGGGTTGGATATATCCCTTAAAAATCGAAGATATTAGTTCATAAACAGATGCATTGGTAATTTGATAACATTCCTCGGATGAAAGTTCCGGATCATTATCTAAGAGTGCATCATTGTCTATTATTATCGTCGCATTTGATAAATCGCGTACCCTTTTTAATGAAACACCTGCTTGGAAGATACGGTTCTTCTCAAATTTGAATGGCATTATCGTAAATGATAATACAGTTTCAGCGGCTGACAGTTTTGCTTCTCTACATACAATTGGAGCTATCGCCGTGCCAGCTGTACCTGCAAGATTGGCAATAACAATTATCGTGTGATAATCTTTGAGTGATGCTCGAATTGCATTCGCTGAAGATTGTGCAAATGATCTAAGTTTGTGACTTGACGGATTGAGCCACGAATTAGAATTTATCAAAATAGTGTCGTAATTTTCATCTAGATCTTTTTTGTCATTACTTATCAATATGCATTTGCAACTAAGTAATTTACTAGCATTAACTGCAAGTCTGCTCCCTGCCCCGCCGATGCCAACTATAATGACTGGTAGTCTTATTTCAAGATTGCTGTCACTAACTATGTTGTTATGCATAAACAGGTTTTCCCCAATCTATGACATGACTCTGGCTAAAAGTATAGGTGATTAAATACTAAAATGTAAATGGTATAAAAAAATTAAGCTTGAGTTAACATCTCATTATTCAATCAATATACCTTTTAACGAATTATTTGAATAGCTCTCTATACGAGCTTTAACCTTGGCTCCAAGGACTAGATGTTGATCAAACGACGATGGTGAAATACCGGAGATTACAACCGGTTTGTACGCATAGTTTCTCCCTTCTACAGTATTGTTGTCTACATGGTCAATAATTAATTCTCCATCCCAGCCTTTCCAAATTGAGTTCCTGCGCCTACTGATTTGGTTTATAAGAAAATGAAGCTTCTGGGTACGTTTCTTTATGATTTCTGTATTAAGGTGTTTAAGTTTGGCGGCTGATGTGTTTGGTCTAACACTATATTTTGAGGAATTTACTATGTCCGGCTCAGTCTCCTTTATGAGACTCAACGTTTTTTCAAAATCCTCGTCGGTTTCTGAAGGAAAACCTACTATTACATCAGTTGCAATTGTCATCTCCGGAATTTTAGATCTGAACGCTTTTACTACATCACGGTATATCTTTACGCTATGGCCCCTTTTCATTTTTCTTAATATTATGTCGCTACCGCTCTGGACTGGAATATGTAAAAACTTGAAGATTTTATCATTGGTTCTATATACTTCCAATAATTCGTCCAACAGTGGAGGAAGGTGCATTGGGTTCATCATGCCAACTCTTAATTTATAGCTAGCATCTTCCCTACAACATGATTTAAGCAACTGAACTAGATCCGATCCAATGTCCTTCCCATAACATCCATTATCCGTCGATGTTAGCCATATCTCCTTACATCCATCGATGATGTCGTGCCGGATTTGTCTTACGATGTCCCCTATTCGGTAACTTCTTATTTGTCCTTTTGCTAGTCTTGTTTGACAAAATGTACATTTACTCATGCAGCCACTTGCTATCTCTACTATACTAATGGCAGGATTTATTCGTACCCTAGGAATATTAATCTTGTCTGAGACAGAATCATCTAGAGCAATGATTCTTTTACCAGAAATGCCAGCATTTACTACATCGATCGCCCTGTCAATAGAATGAGGACCGAGTAGACTCGCAGATGGAAACATTCTCTCTATCTTTTCTTTCTCTGCCTTGGGAAGGCATCCCGCAATGACAACGGGTTTTTTTGAGCTTACTAATTTGTTGATTCTATAAAGCATCTTATGTTCAGTCGTATCCTTGACCGAACATGTTACAATCAAGTTTATGGATGACTCTAGTTCGTTTGTTGCTATTTTGTAGCCACAATTTCTCAGTTGTCCAATTATCATTTCAGAATCTGCTTTACTTGCTGAGCAACCGTAAGCCTCAATCCATACCTTATTTTTTTCATTAGCAACGTTTGGTGTCACAAATGGATTAGGGCCTGATGCGCGTAATCCAGAAAGAGTACTTTTTACATTAGATGATAGAAAGGTTGAGTTGTTTGAATGCGATCCCATTCTCATTTTAAACTTCTCATATTTAGTCAATTAACACAACTTCGTTAAAGCTATCGGTATATAGACATATAACTTAGTATTAGTATTACGACCATCTCAAAAGCTGTTCTTTTGCGTATATCCATTATCCCAACAGCGTTAAGATATAAAGTTAGCTTAAGACATGAGGAATCAGATATTTCAAAGTTTGATTTGCTATCATTAAACGGCAAGCGTTGACAAGAACTTCATATTAAGTATTCAAAACAAATCATATGTTACTCAAGACGGTAACTATCTTGTAATGAATCGGCATAGGTTATTCAATATTTATACTTTAACAAATAGTTTTAAAGGGTGTAATTAAAGACGATTAGATGACGGATTACTTTGAGATCGATCGATTGTTAGAAGATCTTGCCAAAATATACTCTACCGCCTGCGCAACAACATGGTTCAAGGTAACAAACAATAAGAATCCTTCAAAACACGAATTTAGGAACAAGGTGATAGAATTTATGAAGCATTTTGAATACAGCCTGTCAACTTACCCGGAAGGTCCGGAATCAGATCGGTTGAGGATCCATGCCAAAAAAATCCTTTATGCTGAAATCGAAAAGATACTTGCAGGAAATAATAAAGAGGTCGAAAAACGCTACCAATATTATATTGAATACGGATAATACAAGAGATGTTACTATAGTCTTAGGCTTTCCAAATTGACATTGCAAAGCTTTCAGAGCAGGTAAAGACATAATTCATATCAGAATA
>JBEVTH010000161.1:0-5699 GCA_041156085.1 Candidatus Nitrososphaera maunauluensis | reverse complement strand
TAGAATGATTATTACTACTGTTCTTATTATTGCCCTTAGAGGCAGACATTCCTAGAAAAACGTATTTTATAAATATAGGTGCTTCGATTTATTCGAATCATATTATCCTGTCTTTTAGTATGACTCTTCACAAGACTTGATTTGCTTTTGTTATTATTGATATTTCTCTAGTTTCCTTTTCTTGCTTTTCTTCACCTTCTTTATCAGATTTTTCATCTTCAGCGTATTCTGGTTCTTTTGACTCATTGCAGTCTTTATTGCTATTAGAAGATAATCTTCGTTGTTGTTTTGAATAACATTCTTTTGCTAATGACAATGCTTGTATCTTTTCACTATTATCATTATCTTCTGCATTCTTCCACATTAGATCTAAAGTACAATACCATCTTAGAAGTCTTCGAAAGCTACACAGAGCAATGAAGAGGGAAGGAGTAACAGCGGATAGAATAGAATAGAATAGTTTGTTAGGATGGTAATGGGGCACATATAAAATTCCAAAGCTTCAAAAGCAGTATGTAAAGATAAAAGACGAGATAGAACGAATTGACGAGAGAAGAGTGATGTCAAAGCATGAATTGGATAGCATGAATAATCATATCATACACAAAATGAATAATCAATTATCTGCAACTTGCAATAACAAAAGAAATGAGATAGCATATTTACAGATTGGAGTTCATGTATTAGAAGGTCAAGTTAATAGATTAAATAATAATGACAATCAAGAACAAGAAATTCAAAACAATACCTATAGTTGAAGGAGATCAATATTTATGACAGTATTCAAATATTTTTGAGTGAAAATAAAAGCAGTTGTTATTTAGTCCCTACATTAGATGTACTTCTGCTACTACTCCTCTTAACGAATTGAAAAAACAATACCAACGTTTGTGTTGACTTGCTGTTCTCCAGAGATGACAGGAGTTGATCTATTAGCTGTAGGTGCTGCAGCAGCTGCCAAGGATTCTTTTGCTAAAGGAATTGGAGGAGGTTGAACTTCAAACTCATTAAGATTGACTGACTTTACTCCTACTACTTTTAATCCTAATGCAGAAGCTGCAATATCCGCTTTGGTTCTTGCATTATCTATTGCTTGTTTTATAAGGTTATTTTTGGTTTCATCTAATTTTTTTGCAGATAACGCAAAATCAACACTATTTACCGTGTTTGCTCCAGCAGATATAGCAGCATCAATCCATTTTGACACATTTCTTGTATTAGTGCTTTGTATTTGTATTGAGTTAGACACTGTAAATCCTGTTATCTTTCCTGTAGTATCAGAAGCTCCTGAATAGTTATAGTTTGGAGATATGGTAAAGGATGAAGTGCTTGTTTCATTCTCCTTTACACCAGCTGTTTTTAATACATCACTCACTTTGTTCATTAGTTTTGAATTGGCGACCAAGGCTGCATTTGCTGTCTTGTTATTTGTTTCGACTCCAAGGGAGAGTATAACTTTGTCAGGTTTTACTTTGGTATTTGAATTTCCTGTGACAAACAGCACATTAGAATTATTATTAGTATTATCCTGGACCGGATACAAAGTTGATGGTTGTTCAGCATATGCTGTATTACTTGAGAATATGTAGGCATCCAATCCAGCCAATGAGATGCTGAAAGCAATCAGAGTAAAGATTAGGAATTTATCATAATTTTTGTAAGATATCATGTGCAATTATATTCAGCAAATAACGGATAAATGTTATCATATTCTATTCTATTCTAGCTTGTCTTCTTTTTGATTTCTGCCGAGATTTCAGCGATGTAATTCTTTATCTCTTCATTACTCAATGAAACGGTAATTCCAAATTCATTCTCAACTAAATCCTTTGCTTTATTTGTTGTGGCTATGACTCTTTTTTCTATCTCTCATATTCCGCAGCCCTATCTTATCCATTTACGAAATGGTATTAATTGACTAAGATCTTCAACAATGCTTGTATGAATAGTAACAAAGCAGCCTTACATAAAAGAAGAAGTATCTGTCAGGAAAAATCCAGTAACTGAAACCAAAATAGTAACTGATCAAGTAACAAGTGAAAAAGTAAAGGTTAAAGGTTCTGATGTAGGCGAAGAGGAAATATAAAAAGATCAATATAAAAGGATAACGTTACACAGTAGATCGTAGAGTAAATATCATGTCAGATCCAGCAGTAATAGATTGGGATAGAATTATTCACAAAAATGTAAGATCCAAAGATATGGAAGGAGCTGGTAACGTTGTTGCCATAGATGGCGATTCAGTTATTATATCGACTCAAGGTGGGCAGCATCAATACAAAATACCAAAATCACACGTAGAAGGATATAATGGTGCTGAGGTATTCTTAGATTTGTCTGTTGGCGAGTTGTCCTCACTCAGTACGGATGATAATAATAAGTCTCAAGCTATTAACAAAGAAAGATTAGCAAATAAGAGTAAACAAGAGACTGCGAAAATAACAATTCCTCCTCTAACAACAACAAAGACAATAACGGCAATCGCAACCGTTAGTTCGAAAACACAAAACTACAACAACAATAATAATAAACCAGAAAAGACTCAACAAGGAGCAATAACAAATGTCGCTGACTTACATACGCACTCAGTTAACAACAACAACATCACCATACAGAAAAAACAAGATTTGATAAAGAAAGAAGAAACCATTTCGTCTATTACAGAAGGAGAACCAGTCAAGTCTGAAATGAAAGTTAGACCTTTGAATTCAATAACATCTACATCTACAACAAATGAAACATCAACTTTATCGGCTATGCCAACTACAGAAGCTCAAGATAAGAAGAACAACAGGCCAGTACCACCACAACCATCATTTACAACAAAAACATTAGCAGAAGCATCAGATAAGAAAAAATCTGAAGAAGCTACAGAAGTGACAGAGGACATAGCAATACGAAAAATAGAAGCATCATCAATGACAGATAGTGCGAAGATTCAGCAAAATCAGCAAGAGCTAGACAATGAATTAACACCATCTTCATCATCATCATCTTCTACTATTCAGAGGCCCGAAGTCGAAGTTATCGTAAAGCCGCCAAACAATATCGAATTCAATCCTCCGATATCAGCTGAAAATATATCAACATTGATAGAGACAGGACTATCTGGTCGTAATGCTGTTGATGATATTAATGAGTCAAAAGAACTAGAAGAATCACAACGACCGCAATCACTGCATGAAGGAAAGATTGGACAAAATAATAAAGCTCCCCTTAACAGCCTTTCTCCATTGACTATGGGGTTTGCTTTGTGGCAACTTTTCATAATATATTGGATTGATATGTATAATGAATTTGTCACAGATGCTGTAAAGCTGACTGAATACTGGTTCAATGCTTTTGTGAATCCTTAGACAAAAAGAGAAGAAAAGAATAATGAAAAATAATCCACAGATACAGACTATCTTTATGAGCAAATCTATCAAATTACAGTACAGCTGCTTACTCAACAACACAAAATCAAAGAAGAGATAGCTAAAGCTGCAGCTGAGGCAGTATGAAATAATAATAATAAAATGAAGTCTGTAAATATCAGGGATTGTGTAAAGATTGGTAGAATGGCAAAATCAGTACAAGATGTCAACTTTATTGTGGACACTTTTCCAATGCTATAAGTTCTTTTGACCTAGTGCTGCTTTAGATTACACCATCATTTCTGAACAACAAGAAGCAGGGAAATCTATAGAAAGAATGTTACAGGGTGAGTGTAAATGATTGCTTTAAATCTTCTATCATGATATTCGACTATTTCTTATTTCCTCCAATGTAGAAATTCTATTATCAGCATATTTCCATCTTATAAAAACAAACAAAAGTGTGTGGATTATGACTAACTGTTTACGGTGGCTGAATTGACTATACTAAAACAAACTGCATATATTGTGATTGTTGTGGCGGTTGTAATTGCAATTTTTGTCATAGGTACCAAATTTGTATTAGGAACGGCTAATCCGTTTTATGTAGTTTCAAGCGGTAGTATGATACCGACTCTTAACTTAGGAGACTTAGTAATTATACAACATAGTAATAATAATTCTTCCTCCTCCTCTTCCTTCAATACCTTGAAAGTTGGTGATATCATAGTTTTCAAATCATATGGAGTGACAAGAGCAGGCCAACATCTAACAATTGTACATAGAGTTGCGGCAATTACAATGGATATCCATGGTAGTAGAATTATTATAACAAAAGGTGACGCCAATCCTAGCTCTATACCATTAGTTGACTATCCTATAATGGAAAAAAATTACATTGGTAAAGTTGTGTATGTTATTCCAAAAGTAGGGTTAATTTCTCTGACATCTGATCGTTCTGTAATCTATATAATTATTGGAAGTATAATAATAATAACTCTAGCATATAACTTTAGGAAAGGCAGAAGAGAGAACAAAAAGAAACGTATTCTGTAGGCTGTTTTTTGAATTCACCTTATTAACCTAGTCTATTAGATTGGATTTTCTGGCCTTATACCTCATTTATCTAATTAGACATAGAATACGAAACAACTTTGACTTCTATACTGTGGAATCCAAGGCAGATTCGACTCAATTATCCACCCATCTTGTCTTTGATTTCTTAAATTCTATAGTTTATTGTTTCAGGTACTATAACTGGTACAATTATGACGTACTATTACGATAAAAGTAGATTCTAATTCTTTTATAAACGCGTCTTTCAAAAGAGGTCCGCTACAGAATAGGAAACAGACTGTATATTGAAAATGCAGATTGAAAAATGAGATCTGGAACTAGAAAATAATAATGTAGGTAACCTGTTAGTTATATCAAATTTTAATGAAAATTAGATGCATGCACCGATGGTCAAATTTGATAATAACAAAATATGCAAAATAACAAATGATAACAACTGAAAGCAGACAAAACATAATCATAGCAACAGAAAAGAAAATGGTAACAACAGAAAATGTACTACCATAATAAAGTAGCAGAGCATATCGCCGAATATCCGAAGAGGTAACAACAGAAAGCAGAGTGAATAACAGGAAGAAACAGAAGAAAGCAAGGCTCAGTTTTTTAAAGAATGATTCATTAAGTACAATTATGTCATGTTCTTCACTAATAGAGAGGAAAGAGAACTATATGTAATTGAACTGCAAAGGCAAAACAATGAGAAATCGCTCAAGAGGTACATATGTCCTTTAGCAGTTACATATAATTTTCCAGAAAAAAATATATTATAGTCTAGTCAATGCCTTGTCTTCTGTTATTGGCAAGCTGAATACAAATGATGCGCCTTTTCCGTCTTTATTGTTCTCAGCCCATATTCTACCATCATGTGCTTCTACTATACTTTTTGATATGAACAATCCTAATCCAGTACCAGTACTTGATGTTGTGGCAAACTTTGTAAATAGTTTTGGTCGTATTTCAGAATCTATTCCTGTGCCTGTATCTTTAATGCTAATAACGATCTTCCTATCTTTCTTTTCTGTGGCTACTTTTATAGTTCCTTCGTTTGTAAATTTGACGGCATTAACAAGCAGATTAGAAAGAACCTGAGAAATCCTACTTTTATCTGCTTCTATGATCGCATCAGCATTTTCTTCTTTTTCTCCGTCTCCTTCTCCCTCTCTTTCTATTTTCACTTTATCATTAATGATATTGATAATGACATCTAGATATTGTTGTTGGGAATCATTTATTTGGGAACGAAGCACACCACTTAGTCCAAGTATG
>JBEVTH010000160.1:0-5733 GCA_041156085.1 Candidatus Nitrososphaera maunauluensis | reverse complement strand
AGTAAAAAATAGTCCGTTTACCAGCACAGAACTTGAGTTAGCAAAAGAAAGAATTGTTAAAGACAATGCAAAAGTCATCATAATGCCAGGTGGATATAAACAACCGCCTTATGATAGCTTGTTGTCAAGTGAAGTCAATAGCAGAAATAACATTAATAATAATCAAAAACGACCAATCTCCCAAGTAAATTATGATCCACAACAAGAAAGAAGCATTTTTGGATTGAGACCACCTATAGACGACTCTCCTTTCTATTTTGCAAAAGAGCTGATCCCAAACCAGATGAAATTACTCTTAGAAACAGTGGTAGGAGTATCTGTAGTTCTATGTTTGCTATTAATATATTATTCTAGAATACATAGAATTCAGTTGACCACATCTACATCAAGGAAATTCCATATACTCTTTGTAGTATTGATAGGATTTGGGTTTATATTTTTCGAAATAACCTTTATTCAAAAATTCCTATTACTACTTGGAACTCCTATAATGGCATTAACAGTCATACTATTTTCTATCCTACTGAGTAGTGGAGTAGGCGCATATCTTAGCGGAAGACTATTTAATAAAAACCCCTACAAAGCAGTTCTGATATCAATACCGATCTTAGCTGCGATAGTATTAATTTACTATAATTTCCTCTCGGCTATCATAGATAGGAGTATAATTTTGGAGTTGTATCAAAGAATTGCATTAACTGTCATGCTTCTGTCACCTGCCGGGCTTTTAATGGGATTTCAATTTCCATCCATAACTAGAATGGCTTCCTCCTCCTCCATCTCCCTCGAATTACAGATTTCCCAAAGGCATGATAAGAGTAATGATGCTGCCCCTACTCCTACTGCCACTGCTAAGGATGATATTACTTTGCTTTGGGGTATAAACGTGATTGCATCAGTGGTAGGAACAGTACTCGCTGCAATATCATCTATGGTCATAGGCTTTAATGGAAACTTGTTGATCGGATTAGGATTATATCTGGGGGCTTTAACATCAGCATTATTTGCTGCTAGATTTGCAAATAACACAAAAAGTAATCAAGAGGTTCTTACGTAATTCATGCATTGAGAAAGGTTGTTCAAAAAGAAGTAACGCTATGGCAGCACATGAAATGATTTAATAGGGACATAGGATGTGCAATATGCTTATATCTCTCTAGTGATATTACTAGCGATATGCTTTCTGATTGGCTATCAAGAGTAGGAAGTGCAATCCCTAGAGGATTTTCACGACATTATATGCTAGGATTGCTAAAGCAACAGCCAATGACAGGAAAAGAAATCATTGATAAGGCCATATTGCAAAGTGATGGCAAATGGCGACCATCACCAGGACTCATTTATCCATTGCTAGGTAGATTACTTGAGGAAGGATTAATAGCAGAAACAGAGAATGGAAGATACCAAATTACTAAGAAGGGTCTTGATATCTCTACAGATGTAGATTCTGTTCACAACATTATTCAAAAACAACTTGATGTAATGCTCAGGGTAGGCAATATGGGTAGATTTATGACAATGGATCTCATTGATAGAGTATCCACTATAGGGTCTACATTAAGCTCAAACCTTGACAGAATGACAGAAGAGGAGCGAAACAAGTACAGACGTTTTTTGCTAACTGAACTAAGAAAACTAGATGAGCAGAAAAATAGTTCTGAAAAGGTAAATGTTGAATAGCAATAATTATACGTTGATACTGTTGTGTATTGGAGCCCTATGAATGATATAATTTACACCTGCTGCTCCACTTGGTTTTCAAAGTAACTGCCGTAAACAAAAGGACATTGTACAATCTAAACGTTCCATATGTTGCTCCCACAAATTACGTTCTAATAAATTAATTCACAATCTCTTTTTCAGTAAAGTTGATGCAAATAATGTTATCGCTGATGAAATAAATCCGCCATATGCTAAGTTAAGATTGTAAGGTACCATTAGAGACGATCCAAGAAATAATACAGATGCAAAAATAATGCCTGTAAGAAAATTGTAATTTTCATGAGGTTTATTTTGATGCTCTTGCTGCGTTTCAAGATACGACTTGAGTAATGGTGCAACCCTGATAGAGGCTTCGATACCTTTTGCAAGTCGCTTAATGGAACCTTTTATCTCCTCAATGTATGCTTCTTTTATAAGACCTTCTTCCTCAAACAAATTTGCTAGTACTTTCACAAACTGAAATCTTACTTTATGATGAATATAAATACCTTCTATAATCGATGCCATACGCATGTAGAGTGCAAGGTTTTTGGGCAATCTAAATGGAAACTTGCTCATTGTTTTATTAGAAAGGTCTATTAACGCTTTTACCTCCATTCTATCTACCTGCTTACCATATAGTGATTGGATGCTTAGCTCAAGACCTTTCTCTACAATATATCGGTTGACAGTTGGTTCCAACGTTCCAAGCTCTAATAAAACATCGACAGTTCTCGCGGGATCTTTTTCTATCAAACCAAGATACAGTCTAATTAATTTGATGCGAGTATCGTTATCTAGTCTTCCAACCATTCCAAAATCGTATAGGATTATTGCACCATTATCACTCACTGAGATATTGCCTGGATGTGGATCAGCATGAAAAATATTATGACGCAATAACATCTTAAAAAACACATGGTGTACTCTGATTACGAGTTTTTCCCTGTCAACTCTTGCCGCATCCAATGATGCAACATCGGTAATCTTTATACCTGGGATGTATTCTAGTGTAAGAACATGTTTCGATGTCCTCTCTAAAAACACATTTGGAATGACTACCATGTGATCCTCCCTAAGGTTGGTCTTAATCGTAATCAGATTTTCTGCCTCTATCCTGTAGTCCATTTCCTCATGTATTGTTTCAATGAATTGCCACAACATTCCTTCTGCAGAGAACCGCAAATTAGGATCAATAAAGCGTGTAGCGAGCGGAAGAATTTTTTTTAAAATATAGATATCTTTTTCTATTGTTTCTTCAATATTTGGTCTACTTACTTTTACGATAACTTGCTTACCATTATAACCCGCCAGATAAACCTGACCAAGACTTGCACCAGAAAGTGCTGATGTGTTAAATGTGTCAAACATATTTTCGATTTTTCCAAGTTCGTTTTCGATAATGGGTTTTACTTGAATGAATTGTGATGGTGGCACATCATCTTGAAGTTTCGCTAATACTTCAAGGTAAGGCAGCGGCAAGATATCAGCACGTGTTGAGAGCCATTGTCCCAACTTAATATAAGATGGTCCAAGTTCAATGAAAATTTTAAGGGCAGCACTTGCATGTTTTTCATATTTTTTAGTATCAATATTCTTTCCTTCATGCTTGACCCACTCACGTCGATCTCTCCTAAAATTGATTATGACTGGTAAAAGCTTAAACACAACTTTTGCGATATGGATTTTCGAAGGGTGCCTTAAGGTAGTTGCAGTTTTATTTTTAGTACCATCCGAAGATATTTGTTCTCGAATCTGCTCCGAACTTTCCAAATTGCTTCAATAACTCCTCTTTATTTTTTTGATAAAATTGGTTGCAATGTAAGAAACAGCGCCTGCTGCCAAACCTGCAATATAACCTGCCATTACTGCATCAGAGAAAGCAGTTCTTCGGTTCTGACCTTCTGCTTTTCTGCCCTTATAAACAGCATTACCAACTTGCCTACCGATGGAAATTGCAGATAAAACAGCTATGAAATATTCTGGTGCATCAATTAATAGATGTGATAGTGGATTAGTTCTTGGATCTATTTTATCACTATGAACAGTATAGTGATTATCATATTCTCGAATGTGAAGACTACCAAATCGAAATTGCCTTTTGGATCCTTTCTTATCTCCGAGATGTGTTTCATCGTAGTCAATTATTGGTCTGACGGATCTGGGTATAATTATATTGCCATCACCGTCAATGTAACGCACATATTGCAAAGGCAGTGTATAACATATAAAATTACCTTTATACACATTTAAAGGCACTTAAATAATCTCTCACGTATATCATATATTTTTACGTAGTCGCCGCCATCATCATCAACGACTTCATTAATTCTGGCAGGAAATGCCTATGATAACTTTATCAAGACTATGAGAGAGCGAGGCCACACTTACAATGGGTCGATATGTCTATTCGATAAAGCGATACCTTCAATATCTGAACCTTTGGGATGTTAATGAACTTTTAATCTTCGACTACAAAACAATCCAGACCTACGATAAATTATATACTCATACTCAAGAAGGAAAGAAAAATATCTGCCAACTTAATGGAATAAAATATACTAAACGCGAACGAGAACTTAACCTAACAGCAAGAAACATTGAGGCAATCAATAGATTTGCATCATTTCCAAATCTGATATCGAGGCTTGCATCTATATTAAACATAAGGACTTCATACCTCAGATTATGCTTTCTGTAGTATGGTCAATAATATACGTTAAAAAGACTCGTGCGAAGCATAAACCATCAATGCAACAGTAATTGTAAGTAAAATGAAGAGTAGCCATGGGATGAATCGTTTTGGTAGTTTTCTTTTTCGACTATTCTTCTTACTGATAGTAATTTTACTACTTTTCCTTGATGAAACAGAAGTTAATGGTATTAATGATGATGATGATGATACAGCTGCTCTAGTAGATGTTGCTCTGTTTCTTCTATTTTGCATCAAAATATGTATGTATACAAAAATACTAATTGTTGCTCCAGTTAGTATAGTGTATCCCCAGCTACTACCAAATAATGTTTCTATCCTAAACTTTGGATTCACTAAGGTAAGTACAACTCCAGATGCCATGGCAACAGATGCAATGATTATCATAAATCTCTGAACCCTTGGAAACAAAGTAGAATATTGACTGTCTTTATTGGCAGGAAATATTATCACAAACATAAAGAACATCATACCCCACCACATAATCGAAGAGAAAAAGTGAACATATCTTATAATAAGGCTTTCCAGCCCTTCTAGGATCATGGTCATTGTTATTAATGACAAAACTGATCCTCAATAATTTTCAAAAAGATGATGGAGTTTACTCCAATCGCACACATTGGCTAGTAAAGGATAACTAACAACAAAATATCAATTATGTGTTCTTGGGCCATATATTCTCTATATCTTTTGAATTTATAACAGTCATTATCTTCGCCATATTCTCAAGCGATCTACTATGAGCTTCTTTATCAGGTGATGATACAATATCTGAAACTACTACAGGATAAAAACCCCTATTCAATGCATCTCTGGCACTAGACTCTACTCCAAATTCAGTTGCAATACCTGCGAACACAATTGTAACAATACCAGCATTTCTTATCATGCGTTCAAAGCCAGTATCTATAAATATACTTGCTGTATGTTTGTCAATTATTACATCATTTTGATCCGGTTTTATTGCAAGAGCCATATCTTCTGCAGAGGGTTGTCCAATTCGATTGAATCCCATCTTGCTAAGGATATAAATTCTTGACGCGGATTCAAATTGAATAGGCAACATGTGAATACGTGTAAAGAAGACTTGGACATTTGATTTTCGTGCTAATTGCACTGTTGAAACTAGATTACTCATAAATTCTTGCTTATTGAAAATTCTATCTACTAGGAGATTTTGTACATCCCATACCACTAGCACAGTATGTGAACGATCCAGAATTTCTTCAGTAGTTGTATGAACTAATTTAGTAGTATCTTTTTGCATGTCTGAATTATGAGGATAATTGTATTTATAAATAATTGTTTGACGTAATCGA
>JBEVTH010000159.1:0-5736 GCA_041156085.1 Candidatus Nitrososphaera maunauluensis | reverse complement strand
TGTCCTAACATTGCCAATATGGATTCTTGCCTTTCCCCTAAAATGGAAGCTGTATAATACATCCTAAAAACCCCAATTCGTCGTGACTTTATTGAACCTATTTTTTCTAATGTATGTAGATTATATTGAGTGTCTCCCATAGCTAGATCTAAATCCTTGCTAATTCTCCTAAGGTGACAGCCAGGGTTATTCGCGATGTATCGATATATCCTCTCCTTATTGGGAAAGACTGACAATTCCTCTTTTTTATTATCATCATCATTATCCAACCACCTTCTCTCCCTCTAGATAAATTTCCATAGGTTTCTATCCGTAACGATATATATCAAGTATGTCTTGGAAACATTTCTGGCTTGTGGTACAATCGTCTAATTGTCGGTATTAAAATACTAGGTTCCAGACTATAACTCGTATCAGTGATGCTCATAACTATCTCGGTCGAGGTATTATAGAACTTCTCATATTCCTTATGAGATTACAAGAAAATAATATACAATAATCATCAATAGTGCTAATATCAGAATTAATAATGTTACTAGTTAATTGAGGACTGGAATTATGTCCAAGCCTCAGTTAATTATAGAATTTGAAACTTCTATTTATAGACAGATGTTGTTAGTAATGCATTATCTACACCATTCATTCATTCATTTCATATACTATTTTGAAATCTAACCTAGCAGTTTCTTAATAACATAACATATAGCAATTCAAGAGTTACTGTTAACAATCTCAATTAGGAACTTGTACCTCAAACCTAAATACTATCTATTAGTTTCTTATGGAATGGTTCTCAGTGTACTCTCATAATGAAGATCCATTTTCTGCATTCTTGCATCAATTGGTAAATAGGAGATTGATGAAAAGTAATATTGTCTGTACGAAAAAGAACAAAAATTACAATAATGATCCCCTGTTGCGATTGACAATGAAACATCAGAAATTAAAAAAATTATAAGGAGTACTGTATTTTGATCCTGGATAAAAAACGCATTATTATAGTGGCAGTAGCGATTGCAGTGCTAATAGCATTTTCAGTTTATACTCTGGGTTCTTTATCAGCACCACCCAAAGCTGGCACAAAGATTCAGCCGGCTTCCACTACCGACATAAGTAATACTCAACAAGAAAAAAAGACCTCTATCTCGACATCACAAGTCCCTACAAGAATGAGTGTTTATGCTAACCGCGACAAACCTGGAAATTATTACTCTATTCAATTTCCACAGAACTCGATTGTGGAGCATGGTAATAATCTTGGAAGTTTAATAGCGAAATTGCCATCGGGAATAGCTACCTTTTCGGTAGACCTAGAAGATGTTCCTGATACATCAAATGTACAGCTTAATATGCTAACTAAAGATGAGCCATCTTTAAAATCCTCTCTACAGCATTACAACCGTGTTAACTCTAGTCAATTTACAATCTCAGGGAACAGGGCATGGGATCTCACATACACATGGAACAATTCTACAATCCCAATGGAATCCAAAAAAACTTTTGTTGAGGGTTCTGACAATGCTGCGGTAATAACATTCTCTGGACCGAGTCAAATGTTTGAGAAGATCAGTACTTCATTAAATCCTGTAATGGAGAGTTTTCGATGGCTAGGTCAATAAACAAAAAAGTGAGTAGGAAAAAAGAGTTCACTCATGATGGTAAAGGAGATGGTTGTTAGACATGCACATGGAAGTTAAATATTTGATCATGATCATGTCAGCTATTTTGATTTTCGGGGGACTATATTTCAAGTTCTTGTATGATGTCCCAGATGGACAAGATCTAACTAACATGTGGGTAAGCTGGACTCTAGTAGTTTTGGGTGTTATCGGGATCATAGTAAGTTCGCTTTGGAAGAAGCGAAATCCTCTAGCTGTAGAGGAGGAAGATTTTCATGATGAATAAAAACATCTGTCTAAATGATACTAAGGAGGATATTAGAAACGGCAAAGAAGAATTATTGTGCTAGGAAGGCAGGTACTTGAAAGTGAGTTTTGCTGAAGTGACCAACCATGAGATCAAAGGTAATAACATTGCTACTTCTAACCTAAACAAGGTTTATAGGAATTTCAGAGCAGTTAATGCATTGACAATAAATGTAAACTCAGGCGACATTTTCGGGTTTCTAGGTCCAAATGGAGCAGGTAAAACCACAACGATTCGAATGTTGTGTGGACTTTTATCACCGAGTGCAGGAACGGCAAAAGTGGCTGGGTTTGATATTGTAAAGGACAGCATAAAAATAAGAAAAATAATAGGCCTAGTTCCCGAAAGCTCAGGATTCTACAATTGGATGAATGCAGAAGAATATTTGCTTCATCTTGCAGCATTACACAAGATTCAACCAGATCTTGCAGGAAAGAGAGTTAACGACTTATTGGAAAAAGTAGGACTTGCAAACAAGGCATTTGCACCTATAGGATACTACTCACGAGGTATGAAACAGAGGTTAGGTCTTGCTAGGGCGCTGATAAACAACCCAAAAATCATTTTTCTAGATGAGCCAACGCTTGGGCTAGATCCGATGGGTCAACAAGATATACAAAAAATACTATTGGAACTTAACCGTGAGAAAGGAGTTACAGTATTTCTTTCTTCTCATACACTAAGTGAGGTTTCTTCCCTTTGTAATAGACTTGCAATAGTAAGCCGTGGCAAGCTTGTTGCGCAAGGAACTATCGATGAGTTAAGGGAACTGGCCGGAAGCTCCAGAGGATTAATTTTAGTTAGAATTTTGAACTCGCCTTCCGCACAAAAGGACTTGTCAACATTACCATTCAAACTTGAATCAACCACCACTGAGAATAGGCTGATAAACATAACTATTTCTCAGAACTCTGAATCCGCAAATTACATTATTGATAAATTTGAGGATGCAGGGTTGCAGATATATGAAATCCGTCGATTAGACATGAGTCTTGAGGATGTATTCTTTAAGCTTACCGAAACGAAACAGCAGCATCAACAAAAAAGTAATGGTAGTGAGCACCACAACAGATATGCTTGAGCTTTTTCAACGTGAAGTTTCAGGCAACTTTTATTCTTTACGAGGAGGAGTGTGGGTTGTTGCTGCCGCGTTGATTTTTAGTTTGGTTGCCTACTTACTACTGACAGATAAGGAGCTGAGTCTTCTCGATCAAGGGGAGATGTTATTTACGCTGGCAGAAGTGATTGTTGCGCTAGCTATTGTAATGTCAGCTGCAAATGCCTCGTCGAGCATATCATCTGAAATAGAATCAGGTACTTTCGAAAGTCTACTTCTTACCCCTGTTAGTCATAGGCAAATAGCTGTACAGAAATTGCTATCAGTTCTCAGCATTTGGGCTATGTTGTATGTTGTATCAATTCCATATCTCATTGTACTTGCTAGTGGTACTAACCTTGAATTGTCTGCAGTTTTATATGTCGGTCTTTATGGTACTGTATTAGTAATAGGAGTATCAATGCTTTCTATCGCACTGTCGGCAAAGCTAAAATCATCAAAAAATAGCATAATGACTGCACTTATGATTGTCTTGATATTACTTGCTCCATCGTTATTCTTTGCAACGTCGCTTAAGAAGACTGACTTTGGCCTTGCTCTTGAGAATATAAATCCAGTATCCCAGGCGATAAATTCACTTGACAGTGTATTAGTAGATAATGAGCAGGCTTTGTGGCAGCAGATTGGTAACATATGGCCTGTCCTAGTTTTCGCAGCAGTTTGTGGGTTAATATTTTTCTTTTTCACAAGACAATTTGAGGTGAAAGGTGTGGAATAATTATTATGAAAGTAAAGAAATCTCATCCGTCTTCTAATAATTTGGTAATTCAATGGTTAATTATAGGAGTATCTCTGGCGTTAGTCTCTATTGTAGTTTTTCCTCTTGTAATAACAATTACAACAACAAGCATTACTAATGTTACTGGTACCACAAACACTTTTTTGCCTGTCCAACTAGCATTTGGCGCAGATACGTCTGCTGTACGAACAACGCTACCATCCTCCTCCTCCTCTTCTTCTTCTTCAAATAATATCAAATTAGATGTCACATCTCAACAACACGTTCATGCAGTAGCTGGTCAGTTTATCAGTATAAAGGGTACCATAACAAATCTAAGTCCGACTGAACCAGTCAGGGGAGGAATTGCTTATATCTCGTTAGTAGATCTTAAAGACAAAATTCCAGTGGATCTTGAAGATTGGAGTGCACAGAAAGGTCTGTACATACCATTTATTGCGCCCAGTCAATCACTGCCATTAGAGTGGAAGGTAAGATTGGTTAAAGCAGGCTCTTATACTATCGGCATGCTTTTTAACAAGGATGATGACTTCTCTTCGCCTCCAGCGGCAAGTTCCAAGGTATTTTTGGAGGTTGCGCCAAAACTTAATCTAAATCCTGGAAATGTTCTTCCAGTTGCTTTTGGAGTTCCTGCCGTACTCATGTCCACACTTGGTATCATCAACTACTTGCGGGGAAGAAAGATGGGTATTTACAAATGATCTGAATATTTCTTATCTATTGATATTGGGGTAAATTTCCTGGTTCGATTAGCATCTTCGCATCTTTTGCTCTGCTCCTAAGACCTCTGACTTATTTGAGAGCAAAAAATACGCTCCTGCTAAGAAAAATATTGATGGGACTGAATATAATACATTGAGCCTAAGCACAGGGAAGTAGATCTGAGTTAATTCTAAAAAATAATAAATTGTTTTTGACATTCTACCTTAGATGATGTAAATGAAAGATATCTTCTTTAACAATTTGAATCATCTTGCTTTCGGAACAAGATGCTAATCTAAAAGTGGGAGGAGCATTATGTGGAATACTGTTATTGATACAAAGATGCCCTATTTTCATAGTGGATATATCTTGAATGAAATAATTTCTCTGAATAGGAAAATAAAAGGAAATAGATAGATGGTTCTGACTTATTTGCCCTGTCATATTCCAATTGAATTTCTTTGCGCGTCTTCTAATACAGCATAATATCCTTCTGATATTTCGTGTATCCTTTACAACTCTAGCTAAATATGTAGATATTCAATATCCATAAATATTTTATCTTTAGCAGTTTGCTATTATAATTTAGTAAATAGTATAACAAGATGCATGAGTTAGCACTATACCAACATATTATCACTAGTTTATATACAACCATATCTACTTAATGATATGAATAAAATAAACAACAAAATTCCATGGGGGCTAGCAATAGGTACGCTTGGTGTAACAATTGTCGGCGCATTTAATGGTACAGCAATATTAGGACTGGCAAGCATAATTGGAGGAGCATTAGCATTAGTGACCGCACTTTTGGCAAGACAACGAACGGAGAAGACAAAGCTCAATCCAGAGTTGGCAGTGAAGCTAAAATAGCTTAGATTTTATGGTAAGCATTAGGTTAAATACCCACATAACTTTTTTTATTAGCAGTTTTATAAGCAACATGGTTAGCACTATGTGACGCTTGTTGGCATTATTTATATATGATAGCTCATTCTATCTAATCATGGCATTAGAGCAAAATAGTAAATTCATGTTGAATTTGGAGCTGGGTGAGAGCTATATTTATGGAACAGCGTCTACATCTGATAATTCGTATTCAATTAATATTCAGCAAGCAAGCAATACTCTTGTTGTTCTTCCGTCAGATTTTATTAAGGAGTCACTCGAAGCACTAGTTTGTTTTGGATTGTATGGGGATAGCGACAAAAATAAAATTTTTGTGAGATCTGAAGTAAAAATAGGACGA
>JBEVTH010000158.1:0-5761 GCA_041156085.1 Candidatus Nitrososphaera maunauluensis | reverse complement strand
TACTGTAGTTATGTTATTTCTGGTTCTGTTAACTTAACGGTTCTTAATAATGTGTTAACTATCGGGTCATATCTACTGGAATGTCTGGGTCACACAAGTTACAAGCAGGATAGCCACCGAGTACATGACCTCCATGAATCTGAATATGAAACTCTCTGATAACAGTATGCATCTTGGAGATTTGTTCATCTTTATTTAGTTTATCCATAAGATCATTATATTCACTAATTCTGGAAACGATTTCTTCATCTATAAGTAAGTTCTCAATAGCCACCTTTAATTTCTCCATAGCTTCCTTTTCGCCCTGCGCTAAACCTTGTTTATGTTCATAATATAATATCTTGACATTATTTTAAGGATGATTCTACGTAAAGCGGTATAGTAGATTCACCACTAGACACAAAATCAAAAATTATTCTGAAAATATATGAAGCGATATAAATATTAATTTCTACGAATTGTATATCGTTACTTCTTTTTAAAGTAGGACATATCTTTTTTTATTCTATCAACGATAATCTTTTCGAATGATCGTCTGCTTGTTAATATATCTGTCTTATATTCCATCATATTTTGTAGTTTATTACACAGATTCTTACGCTTGGTTTCGATATCTAAAGGATTTGGCAGTAAATCCCGATACGCTTTATTCAAATGTTCTTTCATTTGTTTCATATATGGTATGTAATCTGGTTCTATTCTGTCTGGAGTGAGTAAGCTTTCCTTATATTCATAAGATGTAAACATAAGTTGTGTTTTCCACTCTTGAAATGCGTCTACTAGTTGTTTTGAATGTTTCTGTAATGTTCGATAAAAAACGATCTGCTTCCTTCTTTTTCAGTCTGTGTATCTCCGATAGCGCAAGATTCGAAGCTGAGATTATTATCGAAATAACCTCTTCTAGTTGTATCATCCGGTGAATCTAAACTGGAGTTATATTTAAACGGACGATTATCGTCAAATACAAGTATAATGAACTTTATTATTATGTTTTGATTGATGCATTTTCGATCAGAGTGATCCATTTATTGTTTCCTCTGATATTAAGACACAAACTTCAGCAGGCGTCTTACCATCTAATCCTTCATGTGGTCGCATATAGTTTAAATTAAATACGTGTAATGATAGCAGCATAATTGTATATGAGAAAAAAGTTTTCATCAGGATTTGGCACTCGTTGTGAATGCATTTGCCATACAAGAACAGCAACTAATGGTTATTGTGGTTATTGCTCTATCTCACATGTAAGAAGTTATAGAAGTTAATATTATATTTTGAATACGCCGATTTCTATTTCTACATCAAACGGATTAATTAAGCTAAATTAGTAGGGTCTTGACATACCAGGAAATTAAATCCTCTTCAATTGTGTCTGCTAGTTGGAATTTCCGATCCTATGGAGTTCTATCTACCTTTCTAAACGATTCCCAAAGTCTTCTGGTGCCAAGATGTTAATTATCAATATGAGTTATCGAAAAGTCATAAAATTAAAGCTAACCTTTGTAAAAGGATTCTAACCTAGATCATATGATAATGTATTATGGAAACAGAGCGAATAATCACTATTGCAATATTGGCTGGATTGTTTGGTGGGATTGTTGGTGGACCGATTGCAAGTCTAGTCGATTATTACGCTCCACCACAAAAGCGGTTTATGCTATTTATAATTCCAGAATTTATTGGATTTGCATGTTTGGGTTTGATGGTTTATTATCGAAAGTCAAGGAAAAGGGGAGTCTATATATGTACCTTGCAGTATTGTGACACACCCTGATAATTTGTTATATTTTGTAGGCCCCATATGAGGGTAGATTTTTTAGGTAATGGTTAGCAAAGATTCAAAATAAAGGAAGTCCGGTTTTTGGACTTTATTGGACTGTTTTTGATATCACGAAATGTATAATTTTCAGTTCTATAAAGATCTCAAATCGGATAGCTAGAAACTAAACGAGAAAGTTTTGGTTTACAAGAGCTCAAGTCGTCTCCATTTGTAATAGTATCAGAAAGTTTCTATAAGGTTTATTAGGTCAGCTTTTACGGTCATTTAGTTTTACATCTCAGACATAAAACAGTTAAATGTTATTCTGAATAATTTAATTTTTATAAAAAAATGAAAGCTGCTATTTTTGAAAAGCCTGGTTTAGATAATCTAAAAGTTGGAGATAGTGTGGAGAAACCAAAAATTACAGATCATGATGTTCTTATAAGAGTTAAGACTGTTGGTGTGAATCCAATAGATCACTTTGCAGTTTCTGGTGCAAGAGAAGTAAAACCATTACCACACATACCAGGAGTAGAGATAAGTGGAATAATAGAGAAAATAGGAGATCACGTTGAAGAAGACAGCTTAAAGGAAGGTGATAAAGTAGTTATACATAGCAAAGTATTTGATGGAACTTGTGACTTGTGTTTAGACGGTCTTGATATGTTATGTAGAAATGGTGGGATAATAGGCATAGTTACTAACGGTGGATTTGCAGAGTACATTGCAGTTCCAGGTAAAAATGTGTTTAAGATACCGCATGATATGGATTGGGATCTGGCAGCAAGTTTACCTGTAACTGCTTTGACACCTTATCATGCATTGAATGATGCTTCACTGCAAGTCAATGAATCCTTGCTTGTATTTGGAGCATCGGGAAATACAGGAATGATGGCCATTCAATTTGCTAAGAAAATAGGGGCAAAGGTAATTGCAGTTTCTAAGAATAAGAAAGTGAAGGATTTTGGTGCTGATTATATTATTACTGATTATGATAAAGTAGTCGAGCAAGTAAAAGATATTACTCAAGGCAAAATGGCAGATGTAGTTTTAAATTCTGTTGGTGTCCAAGCATGGCAAATTAGCTTTGATTCTGTTGGTGTTAACGGAAGGTTGGTGACTTTCGGAGGACTAACTGGTGCAGATGTAAAATTGAATGTTCAATCACTATATTTAAGACAAGTCAAGTTGATAGGCTCTACAGGCGGGACTAGAAAACAACTTAAAGATATTTTATGTATATCCAATGAACTCAAAATCAAGGTATGGAGAAGATTCAAACTTGAAGAAACCAAAGAAGCTCTACAGGCATTGTTTGCTAAAGAAAGAGATGGTAGAGTTCTGATAGATGTCGATAGGAGTTAAATTGACACAGAAAGATAATGGATTACCTCACAGTTACTCTTATTACTTTATTATAATCTATCGAGGTTCTATAACAACGATGGGAATCCTTTGCTGCTTTCTCCCTCTTTTAGTATTTTCTACTTGCTCATTTGAACGTCTAACCATACTATAAAATATTGTACACAGGTACGATTAATAATACTTTTCTTAGACAAGGAATCGTTTAACATTTAACGAACAATATAATTTTCATAATATGGTATACTTTGTATATGAGATTCTTGCTGCTTCTTTTCTATTCTTAAGCTTGCCTTGTATTTTTTATTTCTTGGTCTAGTTCTTAATCTATATCCGCAGCATGGACACCATAATCCATCCCATTTTATGAACACTTCACATATCTGACAGCGTTTTTGTCCACTGGCATAGCGACCAGATCTGCCCGGTTTTTGTGCTTTATGACGTATACATATACATTTACAAGTCATTTTCTTTCTTCTCCTTTTTTACCTGTATCCCAAAAAAGTAAAAGGAGGTTATCACGGAAGTAATGGTCCTAATTCAGGAGGAAGTTGTGGAAATCCTGGAGTCTGTGGTGATTCTGGTCCTACTCCAGGCTGTTGTTGTATTTGTGGAGACATGTTTGGTCTATCTTGTAGAGTTGCTGTTAGATCCATTACCTTTCCAGCGCGATTTACTGTAAGCTGAACTTTATCTCCTACATTCTTATGTGATTCGATATAATTGATTATATCATCAATCTGTCTTATAGGATGCCCATCTATTGCTGTTATGATATCGCCAATATGTGTATTAGAACCACTCATATCCTGAGTCATTGCTTGTAGTCCTGCTTTGTCTGCAGGACTTCCTGCTTGAACTGAGCCTACTACTACGCCTTTGTAATTTCTTGGTAAATCTGCACTCTGAGCTACATTGGGAGTTATTTTACCACCAGCTATCCCAAGCCATGGGTGGATATAAGTTCCATTTTTTATAAGTATTGGCACTTCTTTAGCAATTGCATTTGAAGGAATTGCAAAGCCTATTCCAGAGTAGGAGCCGGTTTGAGAAAAGATGGCAGTATTCATTCCTATAACTTGTCCTTGAATATTAAGTAAAGGGCCACCTGAATTGCCAGGATTTATTGCAGCATCTGTCTGAATTATATTTGGTATTGAAAAGCCAGTATCTGGATTTGGTAATAATCTTCCTTGTGCGCTGACAACGCCTGTTGTTATAGTACCACTAAATCCAAATGGATTACCAATAGCTATTACTGGCTCCGCAGTCCTCATATTAGAAGAGTTTGCAATTGGAAGTGGCATAACTTTCTCCTCTGAAAAGTTATCTGTAATTTGCAGTACAGCTATATCTGCATAAGCATCTTTTCCTATAACTTTTGCGGAGTATGTGTTTCCGTCAGTAAATGTCACATCTGCAGAAGTTGCACCATCTATGACATGATAGTTAGTAATTATATGTCCTTGATTATCATATACAAATCCAGATCCTAACGCTGTACTTCTTCCAGTTGCAGGGACACCGTTTACAATAATGACCTGATTAGGATTAGAGCGTGTAGTTGTTATTTGAACTACAGAGTTTTCTACTTTCTTGAAGACATCCGGTAATGAAGTAGACGATGAAGAAGGTGGGTTTATTGATGTCGGTGTAAGGTTTTGTTGCTGTGCTATGGTCGATTGCAATGGGGAAATAAGAACAGCTGTTGAAGATACAAATATAGCAGTCCCTATTACACCTATTAACAATAATATTACTTTTTTAATATTGCCTATCATAGGTTATTTCACTTTGAAAAGAGAAAGGGTAAAATCTAATTAAACCATTGCTTAACGTTGTCAGTTAACATGGTTAATGTTTAAGTCTATAATTTGACAACTTTGTAAAACCCAAATTTTCCAACTTTAAATTTATCATTTTAAGCTACTTCTACAGATTTGACAAGATTCTCATGTTTAAAGTAGACATTGATTCTCACATATACTCACTCATAAAAGCTCTATACTCTGAAGAAGAACCAATAGAATCAGCTTGATACTTAAGGTAAAGAAACAACTAAAGGAACAGAAATGTTTACACCTTTAGCAGTTATTTTATGAATGACAATAAAGTATATAGTGTTATTCAATGTAATAGTTGATGAAGTATTATCTGCTGGGAAAAGTGGATTACGAGTTTCAGAAATTTGTCTTGGGGCGATGACATTTGGAAAAGACTGGGGATGAGGCGCATCCAAAGAAGAGAGCCAAGTTTCAATGAATATATAGATGCAGGTGGCAATTTTATTGATACTGCTAACAAATATACTGAAGGGACAAACGAAAAATATATTGGCGAATTTATTTCATCTGATAGATATAGATTTGTTTTAGCAACTAAATATACATCAAATACAAGAAGAGGACATCCTAATGTTCCCACAGGTAAATACAAGAAGAACAACAACAAAAAGATAACGAACCAGGATCAACGATTGAAGAAGATGATGATGGTAGTAGACTAAATCTCTTTAGAACTAGGTCTCCATGGTGGGAGAATATGGGCTAAGAATAATAATATATAATCGTAGAATATAGCTGTCCAAGTTTCGATAAATACTCATTCATGATTACAGCTGTGAGTAGAGCT
>JBEVTH010000157.1:0-5835 GCA_041156085.1 Candidatus Nitrososphaera maunauluensis | reverse complement strand
GCCTACTACAAAAATCAACATTAGACCCATCTGCAAGATAAAGTCTTATGACATGAATTATAGGATATCCATAGTCTCTATAGGCCTGAACTAAGTGCTTAATGTATTGTACGGCTTTCAAAGTACCCGGTGTTTCAGCTATAGCACCCACCTAATGTGAAATCTCGTTGGACGTCAATGACAAGAAGAGCAGAATGTTTACTATTAGGAGTAGTGTAGTAATTAATCATATTTCCGAAATTCCGTACAAAAACTTCTGATGGCTGGATAATTTATTTATTCTTCATTTAAGGGTATTCTTTTAGAGGTGGCACTAACTACAGCAACGACGTCATATTTCTTTAACTACCAACACTAAAGGGAATTTGTGTTCTCATTTCTTTTCAAAATGCTGTAGTTAGTGTCGTTGCTGTCCCCTTCCTAAAAGGAAGTCAGCAAGGTTTTTGTAAATACAAATAAATGTCCTTCCTGTTCTGGTTCTTCCTCTTTTTCTTTCTCCTGCTCTTCTAAACCTGCTACAACTAACAATCTTTCTCTTCTTTACATGTTCTTGATCATGATAAATTTTTTCTGTGGGTGTACCACCAGCTTGATGTTTGATATTGGTAACAAATATGAAATTAATATTGATAGTGTAGGCAGTGAAGGCTGTGTAGGCTCCTGAGAGTGCGTGCTACCACATATCCATTCGATCATTTAGATATATGATTTTTTCATAATAATACAAGTAAACTAGAATTTTGATCTACTTATGCAAGTCAGTAAGTAATAGAGTTTAAACACATAATCAAATAGTAATAAAACTACAAACACACGTGTAGTAATACAAGAGAAGTCATAGAACAACAGCAATATGTCTTTGATAGTTTTTGGAGCAAGTCAATTCCTGCTGATCAGAGATTTAGAGAAATAGAAGAAGGAGTTACTTTATTATTATTTATTACCTAAACTAAGAATCGCAGATTTTAGTTCTGAATATATCTCTTTAACTATGTCATCTACTCCAGATGATCTTCTGTGTAAACTTTGATTTCTTCAGTTACCTTTTTGACAACAGCATTGTTTTTCGCAATAGCCGTAATAGGTTATTTAGTAGAAGGCGATTTTACTTCATTGAAAACTAACAGATCATTATTGTATTTATGAACCTCCCATAGTTGAATTCCAAGATCTTTGAATCCTATTGCATGCTGCTGATACTTTGTAAATTGGGGAGAGATAAAATCTAATTGCGAGTGGTAAGATGATTAAAACATCTGGTCGAAGTTTAGCCATAGACTATAATAATAATAATGATACCTTTCATATAGCTAGTTTTTTTCTATTAGTTATGTCTATCAATAGTGGATATGGCCTTGAAATGCAAGACATGTGGTCTACAATTTGAAGAGAAAAGGCGTTTAGAAATCCACAAACAGGTGCATGGTAGGAAATCTAAAGTAACAGAATATGGTAGTCCGGAATTTAGTCAAGATAGATTAAGAGGCTAGGAAGGAAAGTAATGCATGATGTACAGTTATAACAAGTATTACTACTTTGAATTTGAATTACCCGAAGGAACAAAACGAATAGTTTGGAATGCACCATTGTCAAATGATGGGTCCAGTGGAAGATTTTTTGTGATGATAAAGCTATACCATGATGAATAGCATGCTATGATTTATGAGTAGCAACTGCACTACAAAAGATAACTATGTCTGATACACGCAGGGGACTTCCTCTAAGCAGCTCTCGTATTGAGAAAATATTTCCGAAATTAACACCAGCTCAGATTGATCGTATTTCATCGCATGGACGTACGCGTCCAGTACAGCCTGGTGAAGTGCTAATAGAGCAAGCAGATACATCGGTACCGTTCTTTGTTGTAATATCAGGAGAAGTGGAGATTGTGCGCCCCTTCGGTGCTTATGAGACCCTTGTCACTGTCCATGGTTATGGCGAATTCACCGGAGAGGTTAGTATGATCTCCAGCCGCCGGTCTTTCTTTCGGGCGCGTGCTACTAAGGCAGGTAAGGTGATCGAACTAGATCACCAACAGTTGCTGGGTTTGCTACAGACTGATGCTGAGCTCAGCGACATACTAATGAGGGCTTTCATCCTACGCAGAGTAGAGTTAATAGCTGCTGGTGTTGGAGACATTGTCCTCATCGGGTCAACACATTCTGCAAGTACCTTGCGGATCAAAGAGTTTCTGATGCGCAATGGACACCCCTACTCCTATATAGACCTAGAGCGGGACCCTGACGTACAGAATATGTTGGATAGTTTCCAAATTTCTGCCAGTGAAATACCAGTATTGGTCTGTCGAGGCCAATTGGTACTAAGAAATCCTGATAACCAACAAATCGCAAACTGCCTTGGCTTTAATGAGTCTATCGACCAAACCCAGGTACGCGATCTCGTCGTCATTGGAGCAGGTCCTTCAGGACTTGCGGCCGCGGTGTATGGTGCTTCAGAAGGACTAGATGTTCTGGTATTGGAAACTAGTTCTCCTGGCGGTCAGGCTGGTTCAAGCTCAAGAATTGAAAATTACTTGGGATTTCCGACAGGTATAACCGGACAGGAACTCGCAGCTAGGGCGTACCTTCAAGCTCAAAAGTTTGGGGCACATATGCTCATTGCAAAGGCTACACGACTTATCTGCGACCGCAAACCGTACATAATCGAACTTGAGAATGGCCCTCAAATTTCTACTCGCACTATTGTGATTGCCACCGGTGCTCAATATCGAAAGCTACCGTTGGAAAACCTGTCCAGATTTGAAGGTGCGGGCGTCTATCATGGTGCTACCTTTGTGGAAGCCCAGTTGTGTGGAGGAGAAGAAGTAGTTGTAGTTGGCGGAGGAAACTCGGCTGGGCAGGCTGCAGTGTTTTTGGCGCAGACTGCAAAACGGGTACATATACTAGTCAGGTCCTCCGGTTTGGCTGCTACTATGTCGCGATACCTGATTCGTAGGATAGAGAATAGCCCTACGATCACATTACGAGCACAAACTGAGATTGTGGCAGTAGAAGGAGGAGATAATCGCATCAATTCCGTTTACTGGCGTAACGGTCGAACAGGACAGACTGAGAAGCACGAAATCAGTCACATATTCGTCATGACAGGTGCTGATCCAAACACCCGTTGGCTCGATGGCTGTATTGCACTTGATGATAAAGGTTTCATAAAAACAGGTCCAGATCTATCGTCAGAGAATCTTAGCGCAACGGGTTGGCCCATCATGCGTCCACCATATCTGCTTGAAACCAGTTTGCCAGGTATATTTGCAGTAGGTGACGTACGTGGTGGAAGTATCAAACGTGTTGCATCCGCAGTAGGCGAAGGATCAATAGCAATCTCATTTGTTCATAAAGTACTCCAGGAATAGGAAACGAGCAAAATAAATACACAGAACTACTTTTACAGAATACGTATCGCTGACTAAGAAGCGTTAGGTATTTGTACTGATCAAGTCCTTGACACATTATATTATCTTGATTCTTCTAGTATCATCTGCTTTTGATGCCTTCTTCAAACTGATTCATATCACTGTTATGAATACTAGTAGTCGCCTGCTTTACAGAACCTCTTTATTCAACTATTATTTGCATAGAAGGCGTAGAATATCCAATTAAACTTCATTCTCCTTTTACTGCAGCTGCAACCATTGTCTTATCCACTATCTGTCAATCAATCAAGGTAGAGAAAGGGGATTCTTTGTGGTAGTGATAATTTCAGCTTGTTTTGGTAAATAATAATCTTGTATTATATATCAAGTTATTGTACAGTAATCTTGACAAGGTATTTCTGTACAAACAGAAGTTGATCATCGACAGCTTATCGTTAGTGTTAAGGATACTGGTACTGAAATAGACCCTGAATATTGCCAAAGCTTTTCATAGTTCACTATAAATCTGATGAAGTCACTGGAATTGGGCTAAGATTATGTATATCAAAAAAGTAATATATAAGCACATGGTGATAGGATAATGTCGATGGAAGCATTTGCTAATGCTTGTCCTATCATTTTCATAGAGCAAAAGATATTAATTGATAACATTAATCAGAATCTTTTGATGTTTTCTTGGTGTTTGGTTGATTTTTTTGTGATCCATTATCAGAGATAATATTGATCTGATTGTTGATCAATATCAAATTAACTATGTTAATCTTTATCTAGACAATAAAAAAGAGATATAGAGTACTAAACATGGGACAAAACAATATCAATAATGATAGCAATAACAATAATGACAACAAGGACCTTACTGCATCACGTCATCGCGTCCTGACATTAATTGAAAGTTTTATTGAAAATATACTTAAAGTAAGGAGAACACTTTTTGGACTTTCTATTTCTGCTTTAGTATTGGCACCACTTGCAATAGTACTTTCACTATTCTTATTACAAGATCCTTCTTTCTTTGCTGTTCTTGAAATAGAAAATGAATTTGGATTGGTTCTTAGTATATTATTAGGTGCAATAATTATTATCTCTTCATTATGGTTAGTAGCAGGAGTCAAACAGTATCGTTCTATTAGTTCTTGGAATAAGAGATATAATGAATATATAAAGGATAAAGAGGAAAAAGATAGAGAAATGGATGCATTGTCAAGACAACAACACATAGGAGTGAATAACGATAACGGTGATATGGGACTTGATGACAACAGACATTAACTTATGTTCCTCCACAGATATTTTGGATTCAATCATTATTTCTGGGATTGCAAATGGCTAGCTACAAAGATATGGGTATAGCATAGTCATGATTGCAATTGTGATAGATTGAATGCAGAAGTAATATTACCTGTATTGAGACAGATTCGCTTTCTCTTCTGGTTTCATCTCTCTCTGTGTCTTGATCTTTCTGACTGCCTCTTCAAAATGACGCATTGATACAAGTGCGTCAGAAGTATGTTTTGCTGCTTCTTCTGGTGTAGGATATCTTTGAAGATATTCATGCAAAACCAGAGAAATTGCAGTATTGGCAATTGCCGACACATCAGCACCGCTAAATCCCTCTGTGGCTTCTGCTATCGCTTTCATATTCACGTCTTGGCCTATGGGTTTACCTTTTACATATATCTCAAGAATTACCTGCCTTGTCTTTTTATCGGGTTTAGGTACAAATACAATCTTATCAAACCTTCCTGGTCTTATTAATGCCATATCAATCATGTCAACTCTGTTAGTTGCAGCAAGCACAACTACGCCTTGCAACTCCTGTATGCCATCTAGCTCTGTTAGGAGCTGAGATACCATCCTTTCTGTACTTGTATTTATTCCCATACCTCCTTCCATTCCTGCTCCTCCTCCTCTTGTAGGAGCAATAGAATCTATTTCGTCAAAAAATATTACACATGGTGATGCTTGTCTTGCTTTCCGGAATATTTCTCTGATCCCTTTTTCAGATTCACCTACCCATTTAGACATCAATTCAGGTCCTTTTACTCCAATAAAATTAGCTTCAGACTCTGTAGCTACAGCTTTTGCGAGCATAGTCTTACCTGTACCAGAAGGTCCATGCAGCAAGATACCCTTGGGTATAGCATGTCCTAATTTCTTGTACATATCTGGATAACGCATTGGCCATTCGACAGCTTCCTGCAATTCACGCTTAACTTCTTCTAGACCACCTATGTCCTTCCAACTAACATCAGGCGATTCAAGATAGACCTCTCTCATGGCAGATGGCATTACATCCTTTAGAGCACTCTCAAAATCATTCATGGTGATTATTAGCTTATCTAGTACTTCAGGGGCAAGCTTTTCATCTTCTAAGTTAAGTTCAGGTAGTAACCTTCTCAAACACTTCATGGCTGCTTCTTTGCACAAGTATTCAAGATCTG